>NZ_CBFFRJ010000054.1:0-32240 GCF_965644225.1 Phytobacter sp. V91
TGGCATCAGGTCAAACACGGTAGCAGTGTACCCGCCTGGTGGCGGGTAACTGAAGTGACTTTAAACATACAAGGGTTAGGGTGAGGGCACCAGACCGCACCAGACCGCACCAGACCGCACCAGACCAAAACTACTTCTGCTGCGAGACCCACACCAGCATCTTCAGGCTGGCAGAGTAGTAGTCATCCTGAGCGGTTATCTGCGGTTCGCTCATCGGCTCACCCATCGTTAAATCACGTACCGCCAGCAGCCCTTCGTTCATATTGTAAGGCGCGGTATCGTTGGTGGTGACGTTAACCCACGCCGGAGTCCGGCTGCGGTTAAAGCCCTGCCACCATTTGCGCCACGGCGTCAGCAGCGGGCTTTGCGCGTCCCACCAGCTTACGTACAGCGGAACGCGAATGGCGTCATAGCTCGTGCGCGGCGGCCACTCTTTGGCTGGCGTCAGCTTACCGTCGGCGGAGAGCGCCACCCAGTCGGTCGGCAGACGCGACTGACCAAAGCTCATTTTGCCGAGCAGTGTGGAACCATCGCGGATCAGATCCCGCCAGACGGTCAAATGGCTGCGGTCAGCAAAGTCCTGCCATGCCGGGAAGAGAAAGTACGACGGGTTCAGGTTCACATAGCTATTGAGGTTGAACCCTTTCGCGCCCGGCAGCATCACCCGATAGCCCGCAAAGTTAATCACCGTATGCTTAATCAGCGCCTGGGTGATGGCATCCGAGGCGGTGGCATAGCTGTTGTCGTTCCAGCGCTGGCTGGCTTTGAGCAGCGCCCAGGCGATCATCGCATCGCCGTCGGCGGCGTCGTTTTTATCGACAATAGGGTCGGCAGCCACCGGGTTATAGCGCCAGTAAAACAAGCCGTTATCTTTGTTTTTCAGCGTCTTGTTGGTCCAGCCCCATATCCTGTCAAATGCTGCTTTGTCGTTGCTGACGACCGCCATCAACATGGCGTAGCTCTGGCCTTCGGAGTGGGAGACACTGTTATTGCCGGTGTCGACAATACGGCCATCCGGCATCAGAAAGCGCGCTTTGTAACTCTCCCAGGCCTGCCCCGCCAGGGAAAAGGATGAAAACAGCACACTGACCATAACCACCATCGCGGGAATAACGCGTTTAAGCATAAACAGACTCATTTTGGGTTAGCGTAGCGGAACACCACGTCCGATACGGAATAGAGCCGCTCGCGACTAAATGCGATATGGGATTTACCGCCTTGCCCCAGCAGCCAGCGAGAATACAGACCCTCAAGTATGGCGCAAAAAGCATAGCACCAACGGGTTTGGCTGTATTCATCGCGTGAAACCGGCAGCGCCTGGTGGCGGAAGGTCATCCCTTCATCACTGGCATCGATATCAATAAAGCCCCAGTTGAATTCCGCCAGTTTCGCGTTGATGTGCGCTTCCAGCTCTCCGATGGTCTCAGAGCCTGGCAGGGGAAAACGCTCTGCCAGAGATTCACCCATCTGGCGCAGGAACGGCAGGCTTTCTGCCTCTCCCACGTTGCGCACCATGCCATCAATCATGACGGACAGCAGATCGAACCAGCCTGGCGGCGTTTGCTGCCTCTGAAACCAGGACAGCAGTAAAGGATTAGCCGTATTCGACGTCATTATTTGTCTCCCAACATATAGCGGAAATAGATCCCGGCGGTACTTTCGTTGTAGTTGCCGAAGGTGTCGTAACCCACTTTTCCGCCAATGGTCATGTCTTTATTGAGGTTGTAATCCACACCGCCACGGAAGGTGTAGCCAATGCCGTTTTGCGAAGAGCCTTTGTACTGGGCTTCTTTGGTGAAGCCAAGGTCGGCCAGCTGCTGGAGCATTCTCTGGGCTTCAGGATCGTTCGGGAAATAGTCGCTCTTATCCTGGGTATAGGACTGATAGCCCACTGACCCGCCAATACTCAGCTTCCAGTTGTCGATTTTCTGCGTTAAGTCGACCGGTAACGACACGCTAACGTAGTTCTGCGGGCTGAAGTAACCGCCCTGACCGTAGGTGTAGTAGCTGAGGTTTTTCGAGAAGTTCATCCAGCTGACGCTTAACCCGGTCTGCAACTGGCGGAAGTCGTCATGCCACGGGCGTAAATAGACCCCGGCACCGGCATTCACACTGTTGTTGCTGGCTACGTTTTCCCCGATATAGCTGTAACCGCCGCCGCCAACGAAGAAGCCCGCGTCGCCGTCGTCATAGCTCAGTTGCACGTTACCGCCGTTTTTGGTCACCTGGCCCCAGCGTTCGCCGGAATAGGCATCTTTCAGGCCTATATAGGAGAGCAGGCTGTCGGTTACCGCGCGGCGCTCACCGGTAAAGATAAGTGACAGATAGTTGGTCAGTTTTGGCGACCATTTCACCCCGCCGACCAGGGTATTCATATCCTGACCCAGCGGCGTACTGCCAATATCCACACGATAGTTCTCGCCGCTTAACGCCATATTCAGCTCAACGCCATTGCCGTTTTGCGAGTCGGTCGCCGAGTTAATGGTGTCGTTGTAGTTCGCTTTGTAGGTGGAGCGGCTTAAGGTGCGTAACCGGCTCGTCGCGCTATCATCTCCCAGTAAGGTTGTCAGCCTGTCATAACCGGCATCCGTAAAGGGTGACAATAATCTGGCGTCGCTGAGGTCGCTAAGGTCGGTGAATTTTTCCGTAACGCCATCAGTTGCCGATGAGTTATTCGCATTGCTGATAGAGGTACTGATATTACTGACCGCATTCGCCAGCGGATTCGCCCCATAGCGCCGCCAGGCATCTCCCGACGCACTGCCTGCGCTTAAGGTGATTGGCGTGGCGGTAAATTCAAAGCGCGCATCGCCAAAGGGTGAGCTGGACCAGGTCAGCGGCGCTTTGGCTTCCGTCAATTTACTGGTGCCGGACTCGCCGTCGTGGCCACGGATTTCAACTCCGCCCTGCAGCCACATACCGTTCTTTTCGTCCATCTGCTGCATCATGTCATCGACCTGGCGCAGGGTACGGGTTTGCGCGGTTTCCACCGGTAAATCGGTGCGCACGGTGCCTGGCAGCGTGGAGCCTGGTTCGCGGGCCACCTGCGCCACCTGCCACGGCAGAGCCGTGCCATAGAGTGAGTTTGGCGTCGCGGTTTTGCTGGTGGTAGTGAACGGGTTATCCGCCAGCAGGACGCCGCCGATGGTCGGCGTTGCCGCGCTGTTGGTGGACTCCAGCCCAACCAGCTTGCCGCGCGCGCTGCGCAGATAAGTCATCGCCTGCTGGTGGTTGCCTTTGGCCTCTTCCAGGCGCGCCAGCAACAGCATCCGCTCCGGCGAGCTGTCGGTGCGCAGGCCACTGGCAAGGGTAGTGGCTTTCTGCACGTTATCTTCTGCCAGCGCCACGTCAATAGCCCCCACGCGTGCGGCCTGATCGTCGGTATCGCGGGTCATCAGGTAGTCATACAGCACCCCGGCTTCTTTGTTCATCTTGCCGGTCTGGTACAGACGACCCATGGCGAACATCAAGTCGGTGTTCTGCGGGTCGCTTTGCAGGGCGCGGATCAGCTTGTCATAGGCCGCGGCATAGTTACCCTGCTCACGCAGTTTATCCGCTTCGTTAATCACATAGCCGTTACGGACCCCCGCCAGCTGGGCCGGAGTACTGCGCGACTGGATTTCCGGGCTGGACATAAAGGTCTGCGCTTCCTGGTTCAGCCCGGCCTGATTTAAGACCGCAATCTGATCGGCATAATCCCCGGCATTGCCCTGCACACCCTCTTTCATATTGTCGCGCACCAGCGAGACCGCAGTGGTCATGTCACCGGTACGGGCCAGCATACGCGCCAGTTTCCCGGCATCAACCGGCGTTTTCGGCGGCTGACTGGCCAGGGCTTTCAGGGTGTTGGAGGCCGCCGTCATGTTGCCCTGGGCGAGGTAACGTTCAGCCGTCGTCATTTGCAGGTTGTAATTCACGCGCTCGGAGAGGTCGCGCATCTGCGCCGTGCGGCTGGACGGTGAAATACGCGCCAGCAGGCTATTGGCCTGCTGCCATGCGCTGCTTTCGCTGGCAAAGAGCGCGGCGGCGTACAGCGAGTTGGCGCCCGCGCCTTCGCGTCCGGCGGGTAGCATCACCGTCGCGGCTTCGCCATCCTGACCGGATTTTTGCAGTAAACGGGCCAGATCAAGACGCAACCACGGGTCGTCCGGCACGCGGGCAACGCCCTGGCGCAGGACATCAATCGCCTGAGCGGTACTGCCGTTAGCTTCCAGTTGCTGGGCCTGGCGACGGATCGGATCTCCAGGCGCACCGGCGGCGACGGCGCGCGGGGCCAGACGTTGTTGCAGGCTGGCGGGCAGGGTGCGCAGAACCGCCTGGGCTTCATCGGTCTTGTTTTGATCGCGCAGCACGTAATAGAGGTTTTCACGCGCCGGGGCATTCTGCGGCTGATCGTTAAGAATGCTGCGCAGCGTCTGCTCGGCCTGGGCGAAATCTTTGTTCTGGCGCAGGACGTCGGCCCGGAAGAGTTTGGCGGCGGTTCCACGCTCGCCAGTCTCCTGAGCCAGCGGTGAAGAGAGCGCCAGCGCCTGGCTGATATTGCCCTCTTTTAAGGTCTGCTGGGCTTGCGCGAGTTGGCCATAGAATGCGGCATCGGTGGCCTGCTCTTTACGCTCGCCGGAGGCGTCGCCGCCCTGGCTTGCGGCCCGGTTCAGGTACTGGGCCGCGGCTTTGTAATCGCCGCTGCGCTGGGCAATGTAGCCCATCCCGGCCAGCGCATCGGCGTCGTCCGGGTTGGTTTGCAGTACCTGTTCAAATTTGCGTTTTGCCGCTCCGGTGTCGCCGCTGTTAAGGGCGGTAAAGCCTGCCCCTTTTGCCGATCCGCCAACGTTTTTACGGTAGTAGTTCTGC
This sequence comes from Phytobacter sp. V91, assembly GCF_965644225.1. Lineage (NCBI taxonomy): Bacteria > Pseudomonadati > Pseudomonadota > Gammaproteobacteria > Enterobacterales > Enterobacteriaceae > Phytobacter > Phytobacter sp. V91. The sequence continues at coordinate 4,852 of NZ_CBFFRJ010000054.1, forward strand.
ACGTCGGTATCCTGCGGATGACGTTGCAGCCAGGTGTCATAAAAACGTTCATCGCCCGCCTGCGGCCCCAGCCACAGCAGCGCCTGGCGTAAGCCGTCGTCGGCGTCTTTACTGCCGCTGGCCATCGGCTCAAGCAGTAAAATCCCGTCGCGGCGCGTCTCTTCGCGCCAGGTCAGCATTTTTCCCAGCGCTACCCGTGCCGGGGTGTTCTGCGGGTTTTGCACCACGAAGTTTTTCAGCTGCGAGACGGCCTGCGGGTAGAGAGATTTGTCCCCGGCCATCGTCAGATAGTATTCCGGTGCCAGGCTCGGCGGCGGCGTGTCGCCGTTAAACATGCTGCGCCAGGTTGCCAGCGCCGCCGGAACGTTGCCGCTGCGCGCCTGCTGGCGGGCAAGCGTGAGCTGGCCCTGGGGAACCTGGGTTAACTGTTTGGCGTTATCCAGCGCCTGTAAATTGGCGTCGTTCGGCGCGACCTGCGCCAGCCGTGCGCGCCACTGCGCGGAGGTTTGCAGATCGCCATTTTGTTGCGACCAGAGCGCTATCAGATACATCGCCTGGGTGTTATTGGCATCCACCATCAACACTTTTTTCAGCGACTCCATCGCCAGGTCGTCGTGGGATTTTTCGTGCCAGTAGTTTGCCTGGTCGAACAGCGCTTTGAGCGCCGCATCATTCTGCGCGGCCTGTGCCTGCCCGAGTGTCGCAAACGTGAGGACGCCGGAAAGGCACAGCGTCGTCAAACGGCGGGCGGTTTTTATGGTCATTGTTATCACCCTCTTAGTTGCGGTTATCGAGATCCAGACGTTTTTTCGCCCGGTTTCTCAGCCAGACGTACAGCGCCGGGCCAGCAATACAGCCAAACAGCAGGCCGAGGATCGCGAGCATCGCCGAGTGCTGGTTGGCATACCAGATAACCATCATCTGCGCGGGCATTTCTCCACGCGGGGACTGCTCGCCCACGCGGAAACTGCGCACGCCGTTTTCATTGGTAATGACCGCAGCATCGCCACGGATCCCGGCGTTAATCCGCGCCGAGGCCAGGTCGCCATGCAGTCGTGCCAGCTGATCGTCATTGCTGCCCAGTGCCAGGACCACTAAACGCCCGTCGTTCCACGGGGACGGGAAGCTGACAAAGCCACGCCAGGCCTCGTTGGAGGAGAAATAGCGATCGGCTTCCAGGCTGTCTGAGCCCCAGTCACCCGCTATCCAGCGTTTCACCCGCTGCCAGGTGGTCAGCTCACGCACGCCCAGGGTGCTGTCATGCATCACAAAGGGGGAGTTGCTGAGGATCGCGCGGTTGAAATCGTGTTGATCCAGCCCGGTGACCGCCAGGACATCGCGATCGTTGAGCAACGACAGCGCCGCTCCGGAGGTTGGGATGCCGATCACTACCCGGTTATGGCTAAGCGCAGTACCGGTCGCATTGCCTGAACGCGCCGCCATATCCAGCAGGGTGGCGATTTGCGTCTCCGTGGGTTTTTCCGGCAGCATCAGCACCGTTTCCGAGTAGTCGGCAAGACGGGTGAACGGGAAGGAAGCCCCGACGAAGTAAGAGAGATTTGGCAGCAGCGCAAAGTGGCGCGTGTTGCTTAAATCAATCCACGAATCGTCTTCGATACGGCTCTTGATGTTGTTGTTAAGCAGTACGCTACAGGGCGCGTCTGCCTTTGGCTGAATGTTGAAGTACAGCGACAGCTGGTTGTCGCCGTAAATCATGTACGGCTCCAGCGGCATATCAAACTCTTCCTGGCGCGCATCGCCGCCCAGTTTATGCCACAGGGTTTCCAGCGCTCCCTGTTTGTTCACCGGCAGGCTGTGCAGGAAGGTGTCGTTCATGGTCATGCTTAACCAGGAGCGGTCTTCATCAATCCAGTTTTCCGATGGGAAGCGATAGCCAATATGCAGCGGGATGGTCTCGCCGTCCCACAGGAACAGGTCAGGTGCTGCGCGGAAAGCGACCCGCAAGGCGTCATGCCACAGGCCGGTGGTGGTCAGGCTTTGATCCTTACGGATCAACTCGGAGAGTTTGACCGGACGATCTGTCGGGATCCAGCGCGGAGCATCATAAGGTTTGCTCACCGGGATCGTTTGGGCGGTTACATCGACCGAAGGCGTTTGCAGGGCGAAGTTACCCCGGGTTAAACGCCAGGCTGCCGCACGCAGGTCGTTTTCATCTTTCCCCACCACCAACAGCAGCTTGTAAACCGGGTTGGCCGGGTTATCGATGACTTTCAGCAATGGCTGCGTGGTTTGCGGCAGGGTCAAACCGCCAATTTGCTCGCCGGGGTGGCCAATCAGGATGCCATTCTTCTCCGGCAAACGGTCGTGATAAGCAGCAAAGGAGACGCCACGGTAATCGGCCTGAATCCCCATCCACGAGGAGATTAGCGCCCCCGCGCTGATGGCGTCCGGGCTTAAGGTGGTCGGGAACGCCATGGCGATCGCCGCCGGGGTCATCTGCATGCTGTCAAAGAACGGGCGCGGGAAGTGGCTCAGATCTGAGCCGATATCCAGCTGCTGACCTTCCAGCTCAAAATGCGAGTCCGGCATGATGGTCACACGGTATTTATCCGTCAGATCGCGCTGGCACTGCATGGCATCGCCATCGTTCACTTTAAAGCTCAGGCTGTTGCTGGAGACCAGCAGCGCCGACGGAATATCCAGCTGGAATTTGGCGGTGTCGCCTTCGGCAGCGGTTAATGGCACGGTACCCAGCGGCTGCCCATTAAGCATCAACTGCATGCTGGCGCTGCGGGTCGCCATTGCCGGAGATATCTTCAGGGTCAGTGCCAGGCGGGCGGTGGTAATCACCTGGTCCACCGGCAGCGTAAAGGAGGCACCGCCCTGGAACTGCCCGCCGCTTAACGCGATCCCTTCCGGGAAGCCCATTTGCGCAATGCTGACGCTGTTAACCACCGACGGAATAAAGACCGGGGAGGTCTGGGAAAGCGCCGCAGGTGTCGCAGGCGCAGGATCGTTGAGGCGTAACAACGCTTCAATCGACGTTTCTTCACCGTGCGTCGGGGCGATAAACAGCGTCCCGACCAGCAGGGCCAGTGTCGTCAAACGTTTCATACGTTGCCTTCCTCCGAAGATGCGGCCTGGGCAAGTTCTGCTCGTAAGCGGCGGTTTTCCCGGCGGCTTTTCCAGGTCAGCCAGAAGAGGTCAAAGACACAACGCATAATGGTGCCCAGGGAGCGGAACGGGTTGTCCTGCGGCTTCGGCGGATTAATCCACGCATCAGCACGGGAAAGGACAACGCGTACCAGCTCACGACGGCGCGCCAGCGGAATATCGTCGAACATCATGCGAATATACTCGTCATCGCTGGCAATGGTTTTTACCGGAATATTGATAGCGCCGGACTGAAGCAGCAGCTCAATTTCTTCAATATCATCGTTTAAATGACGCTCGTCAGGGGCGACGATACGACAGCCGCCCATCGACAAATCCGCAGTTTCGCTGCGTGAAACAATGCCGCTGGCATGGTGCAGCAGAACCGGGATCGCCGCATCGACACGAATGGTTTTACGCGTCTGACGGGTCTCACGCGCCACGGCAATCGCCGCCAGCAGGAAGAACAGACTGTATAAGCCCCAGCCCACGTTCAGAGCGATAACGCGCGGGTCGACGCCAAAGTAGTCATGGGCGAAGGCGCGCACGATACCGGCAATCACTCCGGCGCCGAGCAGAATGGCGATGATCAGATGCGGGCGTACCACGCTGAAGTCGAAATAGCCGACATCCAGCAGCGCGCCTTTATCGGTCACGTTGAACTTGCCGCGTTTCGGGAAAAGCATGGTGACTGCCGTTGGCAGGACAATATGGAATGCCAGCACCAGGTCGTAGATTTCACCCCAGAAACTGTAGCGGTGGCGTCCGTTCATGCGCGAGTTCACGTAGACGGCGAGGAACAGATGCGGCAACGCATAGGCGAAAATCAGGCTCGCCGAGGAGTGAATAATGTTCAGGTTAAACAACAGATAAGCCAGCGGCGCGGTCAAAAAGGCAATACGCGGCAGCGCAAACTGGTAATAGAGCATCGCGCTCAGGTAGCACAGCCGCTGCTGGATGGTCAGCCCGCGGCCAAGCAGCGGGTTATCCAGACGGAAAATCTGCGTCATGCCGCGCGCCCAGCGGGTACGCTGGATCACGTGCAGCACCAGACGCTCGGTGGCAAGACCTGCCGCCAGCGGAATATCAAGAAACGCGGAGCCCCAGCCACGACGCTGCAACTTCAGCGCGGTGTGGGCATCTTCGGTGACGGTCTCGACGGCAAAGCCGCCGATCTCTTCCAGCGCGCTGCGGCGGATAACCGCGCAGGAGCCGCAGAAGAAAGTGGCGTTCCAGTTATCGTTACCCTGCTGGATCGGGCCGTAGAAGAGGGCGCCTTCGTTCGGAATATTGCGCCCGACCGAGAGGTTACGCTCAAAGGGATCCGGCGAATAGAAGTAGTGCGGCGTTTGCACCAGCGCCAGTTTCGGGTCTTTGAGGAACCCGCCAACCGTGGCTTGCAGGAAGATACGCGTGGCGACGTGGTCACAGTCAAATACGGTAATCAGCTCGCCCTGAGTCAGCTTCATGGCATGGTTGAGGTTACCGGCTTTGGCGTGGTTGTTATCGTTACGCGTGATATAGCCAACGCCGACGTCGGCGGCGAACACCGCAAATTCGCGACGTTTGCCGTCATCGAGCAGATAGATGTTCATCTTATCGCGCGGATAATCAATACACTGCGCCGCCAGTACCGTGTCACGAACCACATCAAGAGGTTCGTTATAGGTCGGAATATAGACATCCACCGTGGGCCACTTGCTCATGTCGTCCGGCAGCGGAACGATTTCACGTTTTAATGGCCACATTGTTTGCAGGTAGCTCAACAGCAGCATTACCCAGACGTAGACTTCTGCGAGGAACAGCCCCATCCCCAAAATCGTTTCTATTTCGGAGTTAAAGTGCAGAGTTTGCGTCAGGCGGAAATACATATAGCGGGTCGATAGCAGCACCGACATCACCACCATAATAATGGAGACGCTGCGCTTTTTATTGAACCCCAGTATGAACAATACCCCGATGCTGAGCAGGCCAAAAATATACTGTTTCTGGCTGTCCATCGGCGTAATGACGACCAGCACGGCAATCGGGAGCATTGCCAGCGCCAGCAAGACGTTAAGGAACTTTTTCATAGGTTGCCCTGAGCGAATTAGAAGCCAGACATTTTCGGTTTGCTGTGAACCGTGCCGTCTCCGATGTTTACGCCTAGAATGACGGCGACCCGTTTAGCAATGAGTTCGATATCAAAGGCTGCGGCAGACGCAGGACTAAAATCAAAAATTGACTGCTGGGAGGCATTCGCTTCGAGGACGCTTTCATCGCGATGAATGACGCCTAAAAGCTGATTACCTAATTTCTGTTCCATAAAGGCGGTGACATCGCGGCTTATCTGACGACGGTTGTCGCTCTGGTTAAGCACAAAGTACTGGCCCGCTTTTTTATTCAGGACATCGCCGGTCAGACGGTTATTCTCAATATGCGGCAGCAAAGAGAGGGAGGCGGTGTCGGCCTGCAAGGTCAACAGGTGCAAATCAGCCATCCGCGACATCGCTTTCAACGCGGCAGACGGGCCGGGAGGAAAATCAGCCACGATAATTAAGCCCGGATAGCTTAATAATGTATTTAAGCCACGGATCAGAAAATGTTCATCGTGAGTCAGGCGCTCTTCAAAAAGCTGGCGCTGCTCTTCGGTGGCATCGCCATAGGGCAGGACGAAAATATTGCCGCCCGCCGTCAGTACAAACTGGCTCCAGTCCGAGACTTCTGCCGCTTTTGCCACATAGCCACGGCCATCAGACAGGGGGACGCCAAAATGCAGACGCAAGGCGTTCTGTATATCGAAATCCAGCGCTAATACTTTGCTGCCTGACCGCGCGAGGGCGTAAGCCAGATTTGCCGTCAGGGTCGTTTTCCCAACACCACCCTTCGGCGAACAAACACAAATCAACGGCATGAAGCGATCCTTTCTAGCAAAGATTGTAATGACTGGTTTTTTTCGACGGTCGGCTTAACGTCTGCCGGTTTCGGCGCAAAGAGTCGGGCATAGCTGGCAGGTTCAGGTGTATGGCTGGCAGGCTGAACGGGCGCAGGTGGTGGTGAAAATGCCGGTTGCGGGGCGCTATGGACCACCGGTTCAGCGGGCAAGGGTGCTGCTGCAAGCTGATGGGCAACGTCACGCAAAACAGGGGCGGCAGAAATTAATGGCGCATCCGGGGTTATTTCATTGTTAACCACGGGAATGGCTTCACTGTGCGCAAAGATATCAGGGCTGACAGGTTGCGGCGATGGCAACAAAACGTGCCCGCCCATGGCCAGGTTGGCCTCATCAGAATTAGGTGAAAGCTGATTAATCAGCGCCCAATTTCCCTGGTCAGGGTCAATATTTTGTGCTGAAAAATCCTTGAAATTATACTGCTGGTTGCGGGTCTTATCCTTAAACCTCTGCAAATCATCATAATGGTTCATGGCTATTCTCATGATTTACATAATAATTTGTACCCACCACCGATGTTTTCCTGGACGCCAGGCATTGGTAGAGTTGTATCGTGAAGTAGTTGTATGGGTACGATGCAATGCTATGGCTATTAACAATTTGCTTTATTATCGCGTGATAAAATTACAGATCTGATAACACGCTCTTTATTTCCAGCAAATATATAAACATCAGCTGTACACATGCTATCTTTTTTTTGTGCAAAAATCACTAAAGGATTAAATTCCAATGTTAAATTATTATAAATGTAATTGTTTTGCCTTAAGGCAAATAATGAGTGTAAAGATGTTTTTGATGCGCATTATAAAAGCATAAAATCCCGCATTAATTACCTGTTTTTTTATTTTTTTCTTACTTTGTGAAATATTTTGAAATAATTATTCAGCTTTGATTCAAAGTTAATATTCGCAACATGTTATTAACGTTAAAATTATTGCAAAACCCTACTATTCAGCAGGTGGGCGTGTAAAACGCTTCGCCAGGCCGGTTTGCTCTGGTGAGCTGGCTGAGGCGATCGTCGGCGGCGACAACTTTCCGGACCTGAACGATACCATCAGTGCAACCAGGGTAACAGAGGAGACAGGGATGTGAGGAGGGGGCTGGACAAGTCTGCGGTGGATAACGATCGGGAACCGATGTGCTGATAGATTCAATGGGCTATTAGAGCGGCAGAAAATTATTTCTACCAACAATATTTGCGAGCGTTGTCACGATAATTTACGGGAAAAATGTGATCCTTGCCAGAAATATCCATTTCTTTTCCCTTCTTGTCTTATTTTTTGTCCGGAATGCAGGACATCATTTAGTATTGTCGTAATACCGATGTCCTTTTATATTTATCATCATTGATTACATGTGAGGCGTTTTTATTTGACGCTTTAAGTTATTTAATCTGTTATAAGGGTAAAAAATATAATGATTACCTCGCGCCAGAACAGATTATTAAAGTACCTCCTGCCGCGCCGGGAGTATATTACTCTGCTGAAACTGGCTGAGTATTTAAGTGTTTCGGAAAAAACTATTCAGCGCGACCTCAGGATGCTCGAACAGTGGTTATCAGAATGGCAAATTACCCTTGATAAGCGTGCCGGTGCGGGGGTAATGCTGAGCGCTAATAATATCACTGATCTTTTACATCTCGATCAGTTGCTCAGCGGTGAAGGGGATGATGCCGATGGCATGATGAATAATTCGCGGCGTGTCAAAATAGCCTCGCAATTATTAAGTGAAACGCCCCACGAAACTTCAATCAGCAAATTATCGGAACGCTATTTTATCAGCAGCGCATCAATTGTTAATGATCTCAAAGTGATTGAATCATGGATAACCCCACTGGGTCTGTCGTTGATTCGTAGCCAGAGCGGTACGCATATTGAAGGAAGTGAAAGTCGGGTGCGCCAGGCCATGGCCTCACTGATTAATGGCGTTGTTAACCATAACGAACCCGGCAGCGTGGTTTATTCTCGCCTTGATCCCGGCAGTTACAAAGCGCTGGTGCATTACTTCGGCGAAGAAAACGTATTGTTTGTCCAGGCGCTGCTTCAGGAGATGGAAAACGAACTGTGCTGGTCGCTAGGGGAACCTTATTACGTCAATATCTTCACCCATATCCTGATCATGATGTACCGCATTACGCGTGGTAATGCCATGGTGAAAAAGGAAGAAGAGCAGATTAAATCCTGCGATGAAAATGTCTTTTTGATTGCCAGTCGCATGGTTCAGCACATTGAAAAGCGTATTGTTCATCCGCTGCCTGAGGACGAAGTCTGGTTTATTTATCAATATATTATCTCTGCCGGAGTGGTGATCGAAGAGCATAACGACGTCAGCGTAATCGGTCATATGCATTCCAGCGATGAAGCCCGGGCGGTAACTCACCGGCTGATCGCGATTTTTGCCAATATGGTGGATAGCGATTTCAGCGATGACGTTGCGTTGTATGACGGCCTGCTGGTGCATATTAAACCACTGATTAATCGGCTGAATTATCAGATTCGAATTCGTAACCCGTTGTTAGACGATATCAAAGGCGAACTGCAGGATGTCTGGCGGTTGACGCAGTGTGCGGTTAACCGGGCGTTCAGCGGCTGGGGTGAACAGGCGGTGTCTGAAGATGAGGTAGGCTATTTAACCGTCCACTTTCAGGCCGCGATGGAGCGGCAGATGGCCCGTAAAAGGGTGTTGCTGGTCTGCTCAACGGGAATTGGCACTTCACATTTGCTGAAAAACCGCATTCTACGCGCTTTCCCGGGCTGGACCATCGTGGGGGTGGTTTCCGCTGGCAGCCTGCCATCGGTATTGACCGAGGATATTGAGCTGGTGGTATCGACGATCAATCTGCCGACGATCGCTATGCCCGTGGTGTATGTCACCGCCTTTTTCAATGACGCGGATATTAAGCGAGTAACGGAAACGGTTATTACTGAAAAATTGCATCGTGCGACGTCTCTGGTCGTCGAAAATTAATGTTGAAATTCCATGAGGTATGATTGATGGACATCACCAAAATTCTCAACACCAACCGCGTGACTTTGGATATGAAGGCCACCAGTAAAACTGAAGCGATTGAGGAGCTAACCGATCTGTTGCACAAAGATGGCGCCATAAGCTGTCGGGAAACCTTTATCCAGGACGTCTGGCAACGTGAATCCGAAGGTTCGACCGGCTTCGAAAATCATATTGCTATTCCACATGGTAAATCTTCTGCGGTGATCAATACCACGCTGGCGATTGGTCGTACCCGGCACGATATTCCCTGGGAAACCCTTGATGGCAGTAGCGTGCGCTGCATCATTCTGTTCGCCGTTCGTCTGGAAGATCAAAATACCACCCATATTCGCCTGCTTTCTCAGGTTGCCGGAGCGCTGGCCGATGAAGAAGTGATTGAGCAACTGCTGATCGAACGCAGTCCACAAAAAATTATTGATTTATTCAGTCAATATGCAGAGTCCGACGTCTGCTAATTAAAATATGGAGCACAATATGAATATTGTTTGCGTCGCCGCCTGCACGGCGGGTATTGCACATACCTATATTGCTCGTGAAAAATTAATTAAAGGCGCGAAAGCGCTTGGCCATAATATAAAAGTGGAAACGCAGGGTACTATTGGCACCGAAAACGAATTGCCAGCGGCAGATATTACTGCTGCCGATGTCGTGATTCTGGCGGTCGATGTAAAAATAAAAGGAGAAGAACGCTTTATCAATAAACGTATTGTACGAGTCAAAACTGAGATCGTCATTAAATCGCCGATTCAGTTTCTTGAAAAGGTCGAAAAATCATTAAGCAATATTCTCTAAATTATTCAGCGCAGCCAACGCCTTATTTGGAGGGATGTTCTATGAGTGAAAATAAAATACCTGTGTCTCAGGAAATTAAAAAACATCTATTAACGGGAATTTCGTGGATGATTCCGTTAATTGTTGCGGCAGGGATCTGTATTGCTCTCGGCCAGATACTCGGCGGCACAAATGTAGGAGAAAAAACGGGCACTATCCCGTGGATGCTCAACCAGATTGGCGGTTGGGGAATGGGGCTGATTGTACCGCTGATCAGCGCCGCAATAGCTTACTCGATTGCCGATCGCCCAGGATTTGCGCCGGGGCTGATCGTCGGTTTTGTCTGCGGACAGATTCATACCGGGTTTATCGGCGGGATGCTGGGCGGGTTCCTGGTGGGTTATACCGTTCTGTTGCTTAAACGCTATATCCGCCTGCCGCAATCGATGCAGGGCTTGATGCCTATTATGGTCTTGCCGGTACTCAGTACCATTATCGGCGGTCTGTTGATGATGACCCTGATTGGCAAACCGATCGCCTGGTTGCAGGAGGCGCTGATTCACATGCTGGAGTCGATGCAGGGCGGTTCGCGTTTCCTGATGGGGGCGATTCTTGGTGCGATGGCGACGTTTGATTTTGGCGGCCCGGTAAATAAAACCATGTCGCTGTTTGCGGACGGCCTGCTGGTAAGCGGTGTATACGGGCCGGAAGCGGTGAAGTTTGTCGGCTCCATGATCCCACCGTTTGGGATAACCCTCTCATTCCTGCTCACTCGCCACAAATACACCCGGGCTGAACGCGAGGCTCTGAAAGCAGCGTTCCCGATGGGGATCTGCATGATTACCGAAGGGGTTATCCCGATTGCGGCACGCGATCTGCTGAGGGTCGTCGGTTCATGCGTAGTGGCCTCGGCGGTCGCTGGCGGGCTAATCATGGTGTGGGGAGTGGAAAGCCCGGTGCCCCATGGCGGCATGTTCGTGGTTCCGCTGTTCACCCACCCGCTGTTGTTCTGTCTGGCGCTGGGGACCGGAACGGTGATTTGCGGTGTGATGCTGTCATTGTGGAAAAAACCGGTGACCGAACGTGACGAAGAGTTTGATGAACTCAGTGATAACAAGCTGAAAGATGAAGAGATCACCTTCACCATTGAGTAACCGGAGGCCTTATGTTTGCCGATATGAAGAGTATGGTGACCAAAGCCTGGCGTGAGCGTTATGCGCTGCTGGCGATTAACTGTATGAACCTGGAAAGCGCCCGTGCTGCGGTGCGGATAGCGGAAAAACATCGCGCGCCCATCATTTTGAATTTGTATCAGGGGCACCTGGCGCACTTTCCGGCCCCTCTGGCGGCGGCAGTGGTAAAAACGCTGGCCGACGAAGCCTCGGTGCCGGTCACTCTGGCGCTTGACCACGGAAAAGACCCGGTCCGTATTCGACAGGCGTTTCGCGCCGGGTTCAGCGGACTTATGGTTGACGCCTCGGCGTTCCCGCTGGAAGAGAACGTGCGTCAGACCCGAGCGGTAGTGGAACTTGCCGCCAGTGTCGGGCTATGCGTGGAGGGTGAACTGGGCCATCTGGCTGATGCTCCGCGCTACGACTTTGCCACCAATGCCGATTTGATGACTCAGCCTGCCGACGTCGAGCCATTTATCCGTCAGACCGGTATCGATCTGCTGGCCGTCTCGGTGGGCACGGCGCATGGCATGTATGCGCCCGGCGTTACCCCGGCCATCGATTTTCAACGGCTGGAAGAGGTCGCTAAACGGTCAACGGTTCCGCTGGCATTGCATGGCGGCAGCGGTACGCCTTTCGATCAGCTACAGCGCTGTCCGGCGCTGGGCGTCGCCAAAATAAACGTCGGTGCGGCGGTCTTCGAAGCCGGAAAATCGGCTCTGTTGCACTCGCTCTGCCACGACAAATCCCAAGAACTGGCTGATATCCTGGCCGCGATGGAGCTGGCCTGCGAGGAGGCCATTGTGCCCTATCTCCAAGCGAGTGGCGCGATCAACAAAGCCTGATTTATTTCCTGTCATGCCTTCTATGCCTCTGCAACGACGCACCGGCAGGGCTTGCTACATCCTGAAACTGGAGAATTAACATGTTAATTTCAATGAAAGAGTTACTGAAACCTACCCGTCAGCACGGTTTTGCTATTGGTGCGTTCAACGTCGCGGATAGCTGCTTTATTCGTGCAGTAGTGGAAGAGGCTGAAGCCACCCATACCCCGGCGATTATCTCAATTCACCCCAGCGAACATGATTTTGTTGGCGATGCTTTCTTCAGCTATGTACGCGAAATTACCCAGCGTAGTCCGGTGCCCTTTACCCTGCATCTGGATCACGGCGCATCGGTTGAGCATGTGCTGCGGGCGATTCAGTGCGGTTTCACCTCGGTGATGATTGATGGTTCGTTGCTGCCCTATGAGGAGAATGTCGCGCTGACCAAAGAGGTAGTTCGCCTGGCGCATGCCGTGGGCGTCTCCGTGGAAGCGGAATTGGGCACTATCGGGCAGACCGGAACGTCCGTGGAAGGCGGCGTATCGAAAGTGACCTACACCGACCCGGCGCAGGCAGAAGATTTTATTGCCCGTACCGGCGCCGATACCCTGGCGGTAGCGATTGGCACTGCGCATGGGATCTACCCAAAAGGTATGCAGCCTGAACTGCAAATGAACATTCTGCGCGATATTGCCGGGCGGGTGGATATTCCGCTGGTGCTGCATGGCGGCTCGGCGAACCCGGATGCGGAGATTGCCGAATCCGTGACCCTCGGCGTTGGTAAGATCAACATTTCCAGCGATATGAAATACGCCTACTTCCAGAAGGTGCGCGAGATCCTTGCCAGAGAAACCTGGTGGGATCCGAACGTTATTTATCCTGATGCGATTAGCGCAGCACGGGATGTTATTCGCCACAAAATGAAACTCTTCGGTTCGACAGGTAAAGCATCGCTGTACTGAGGTCTCCGGGGCGGGCTCGCCCGCCCGCCTTTTTCGCGATAAGGAACAGGAATATGCACTATCTGGGACTGGATATTGGCGGCAGCAAAATGGCGGCGGTAGTGATGAACGCCCACGGGCAAGAGCTACGGCGTTATCGTTGCGCCACGCAAAAATCGAGTTACGGTCAGTTTGTGGCCTCGGTGGTCGCCTTTATTGACCAGATTCGTCATGACATTCAGCAGCCGATGATGACAGGGATTGCCCTGCCTGGGAGCGTTTCCCCCCATAGCGGGTTAATTAAAAACGCCAATATCCAGGTGATTAACGGCAAAGCGTTACAGCAGGATCTCCAGCAATTGCTGGGGCAGAGGGTGGTAATGGCGAACGACGGCAACTGTTTTGCTTTATCTGAAGCCTGTGATGGTGCAGGTCAGCATCATGAGGTGGTGCTGGGGCTAACCCTCGGCACTGGATGCGGCGGCGGAATAGCCATCAGGCGGCAGCTTTTTGCTGGTGCCTGGGGCAATGCTGCGGAGTGCGGACATATCAGCCTGCCGGGTTACTGTGAACAGGATGATGGCCCGCCTGCTAGCTGTTATTGCGGCAAACAAAATTGCGTGGAGTCGTTTGTCTCCGGTACAGGGATCGCCGAACGCTACAACCTGCTTACCGGGCGCCAATGTACAGGTGACGCTATTGTCGCCCTGGCGCAGGAAGGGGAATCTTCTGCTCTCCGACAGGCGGCGCGTTTTCGCCAACAACTGGCGCGAACTCTGGCGACCCTCGTTAACGTCCTCGACCCCGGCATTATTGTGCTCGGCGGCGGGTTGTCGAATGCCGGCCTGCTGATTGAGAACCTGACTCCGGAGGTGGCCCCTTACGTCTTTACCGACCATTTTTCCACCCCCATCGTTAAAGCGCAGCATGGCGACAGCAGCGGAATGCGGGGTGCCGCGTGGCTTGCCATTCGCACGGGAGAAGTGAATGAAACGCTCACAGATTAACTACACCATTGATAAAGCGCACGCCATCGCCGGGACATTACGGCTGTGTCTGCCGGATTTCGCCTTTTTCACCGCCGATATCTGGCGACGACAGGAATTGGGGGAATGGCGTGAAGTGCTGGAGCTGGCATTAGGTTGGGATATTACCGATTTTGGCAGTGGCGATTTTAGCCATACCGGTCTTACCCTGCTGACGCTGCGCAACGGAAAAGTAGGTTCCGGTCACTACCCAAAAACGTATGCCGAAAAGATGCTGCAAATTCAACAGGATCAGCAGACGCCGTGGCATTTTCACCACCATAAGATGGAAGACATTGTGAACCGGGGCGGGGGCGATTTATGTATGCAACTCGCCTGGGCTACCCCGGAGGCGCTGTATGACAATAAACGTAAGGTTGAGGTGAGTGTGGACGGCCGGGCTCGCACGTTCAGACCCGGCGAGACCCTGGTGCTTAAACCGGGGCAGGGAGTGTGCCTGCCGCCGCGTTTGTATCACCGTTTTTGGGCGGAGAAATCCTTTGTGCTGGGCTGGGAGATCTCAATGGTCAACGACGACACCAACGACAACTACTTTCTGGAGCCGGGGGGGCGTTTCCCGGCTATTGATGAAGATGTCGCGGCAAAATGGCTGCTGTGCAGCGAGTACGCCCGGCTAAACCAGATTTAGGGCGCCGGGGCCGTTTGTGACGGTTGTGGAGGCGCATCCGATGGCACCGGTGGTACGGCTGCGTCTCCGGCAATCACGCCGTCCTTCATACTCTGCTTCACCTGCTGCTGTTGCGCGTTGACCGCCTGTAACTCGCCATTCACCGTCGGTTTTAGCGGCGCATCGGCCTGCACGCGTCCGCTGGCGCTGAGCTGAATATTACCTTCGCCATTGATCGGCAATGTCGGCCAGCCCCACTCCTGCAACACATTAAGCGGCACGCCGCGCCCGTTAAGACTGACTTTCACGCTACGCTCCGGCGTTTGCCCAACTACGGCGGTAGCTTCGAGCATCCCTTTGCCGGTAAACGCGCTCAGTTCGGTAATGTTCACCGCGCTGCTGTTGGCGCTGAGGCCGAGCGACGGGCGGCGCATATCCACGCGGTTAAAGGTGGCGGCAGCGGCGTTAAGTTTCAGATCGCCATTCCAGATACCCCACTGGCGATCCTGCGCCAGCAGCAGATTACTGGCGTAGCCATCAAGGGCGGTGAGCTGCCAGGGGAAAGTGGGGTCGATGTCGATAACCAGGTTACGGCTGGCGCTCAGTTTTTTCAACTGCACACTGTTGAGCCATGAAGGCAGCGTGTCCATCCACTGCTGTTTCCAGTTGGCGGGCAGAGTATATTCCAGCCCGACAATCGCCGTATCGTTAAGTACCAGTGCCTTGCCGTTACGCGCCCAGTAACCGGAAGTACGCACCATGCCGTTTTCCCAGCGCGTCGTAAACTGCTGGACGGCGATGCCCTGCGGCGTAAATTCGGCATTCATAATCGGGTCGAAGAAATGCAGCGAACCATAGATAAACTCGTTGGCATTCATCGACAGCTGGCCGTCATCGGTGTGCCAGTCGCCTTTGGTGAGCGTCAGGTTGCGCAGGCTGAGATCAAGGTCAGTGACGGCCCACTCTGGCCCCTGCAGGCGCGCATCGGTGACATCCAGCCGCCCGATTTGCAACGACGGCAGAGTGGTGAGCGGCGCAAAGAAGTCGGTCAGGGATTTGTCGCTTTGCAGGCGAATATCGTTCAGGCGCAGGTTGTCGACGACCCAGCCGCCGTCGGCATTACGGCGGGCGTTTCCGGTGAGCGAACCACGGGCCATATCGGCGCCTATGGTGGTCAGCGTGACGCTGTCTTTGTCGATACTGCCCTGAATCAACACATTGCTGGCAGGCACGCCGTTGAGGGTCATCGAACCGGCGCTCATCTGGATTTGCGCCTGATCTCCCAGCACGTTCCCGGCAATCGGTCGCCAGGGGCTGACGCCGCCCGTGACGCGTTGGGCGCTCAAATCCCAGCCGGTCGCCGGGCTGTTAAAAGCCATATTGTGCAGTTGCAGACGGTCGGCCTGGAAAGGCAGAGGGGCGGTGGCCGCAGAGAGATTCAGCGTACCGTCGCGCAGCAGAATGGTGTCGGTATGCAGTGGGTCAGTGAGTTGACGACTGCTCAGGCCGATATCGACGCTTTTTGCCACCAGGGTTGCGGGCTGCCCTTTGCGACCAAAGTTGACGTTGCGTAACAGCACATGGGAAGGGGAGGAGAGCCTGTTTTCTATTGCGTCGAAGGTGAGGTGGTAATCGCTGTTCTTGTTGACCCAGTTACTGACCTGCGTTGCGCCCCATTGGGTTTTCAGCAGCAAATAACAGGCCACCAGTGCGACCAGCAGGACGATAACGACGAAAAGAAGCAGCTTTCCAATAAATTTCATGATCTTCCACCCTCGAATGCCAATACAGGAGTTATGCACGATTTGTGCGCAATCCTCAAGACTCGATTGGTGAAAGAGCGTTACAGACAGGTGACTGAGGCAACGGAAAGGCCCGTTGCCTCAAGGCGTGTTACTTCTTATCGACCGGGAAAACCAGGTTCAGCACGATAGCGGTGATCCCGCCTGCGGCGATGCCGGAGGAGAGCAGGTTTTTCAGCCAGTCAGGGGCAAACTGCAGGATCAGCGGTTGCTGGGAAACGCCCAGGCCAACGGCCAGCGACAGGGCGATAATCATGATCGCGCGGCGGTTCAGCGGCTCGCGGGAAACGATACGCACGCCGGAGGCGGCAATAGTACCGAACATCACAAGTGTTGCGCCGCCAAGCACCGGCTCAGGCAACTGTTGTACGAAGGCCGCCACCGCCGGGAACAGACCCATCACCATCAGCATCACGGCAACGAAGAAGCCGACGTAACGGCTGGCGACGCCGGTCAACTGAATCACCCCGTTGTTCTGACCAAAACAGGAGTTCGGGAAGGTGTTGAACACGGCGGAAACAAAGGAGTTGAGGCCGTTAGCCAGCACGCCGCCTTTCAGACGTTTCATATACAGCGGGCCGGAGACGGGCTGTTCGGAGACGTCGGAGGTGGCGGTAATATCGCCAATGGTTTCCAGCGAGGTAATCATAAAGACCAGCATCAGCGGCAGCAGCAGGCTCCAGTCGATGCTCAGGCCGTAGTACAGCGGAGTCGGGATCATAAAGGCGCTGGACGGCGCATTATAGGCCGGGAGCATACCCATCATCATTGCCACCACATAACCTACCGCCATCGCAATCACCAGAGAGGCGATACGCAGGTAAGGGTTACGCTGACGGTTAAGCAGAATGATTATCGCGAGAACAATCCCTGCCAGCAGCAGGTTTTTCGGCGCACCGAAGGTGTTGTTCGCCATTGCGCCAAAGCCGCCGCCGACCGACGTCAGGCCAACCTGAATCAGCGACAGGCCGATAATCATCACCACCACGCCTGAAACCAGCGGCGTAATCACCCGGCGGGCAAAGGGCAGGATACGGGAGATAACCATCTCAGTGCAGCTTGCCAGCATCAGGGAACCGAACAGGGCTGCCATCATTGTCGGCACATCGGCACCGCCGGTTTTCAGGGCTGTACCGCCCATAATCAGCGGCGCAACAAAGTTAAAGCTGGTGCCCTGTATAGAGAGCAGACCGGATCCGACCGGACCCCAGGCTTTAATCTGGATAATTGATGCCACGCCGGAGGCGAACAGCGACATGCTGATAATGTGCTGCGTATCCTGAGCCGGTAAACCCAGCGCCTGGCAGATCAACAGACCCGGCGTAATCACGCCCACAAACATGGCCAGCAGATGTTGCAGCGCGGCAAAGATGGTCTGCGCCATGGGCGGGCGGTCTTCCAGGCGATAGATCAGTTCGCTGGGTTGGGTGTGCGCAACCGTTTGCGCATTTTCGGACTCGATGGTGTTAACGGACATCGCAAACAATCCCCTGATGGAAAAGCGGAGATTTTAGCGGACTGTTTGGTAAAAGCAAACGGTTGCTAATCAATAAACATTAGTTTTATAAAGAATGTTGAAGGCGGTGAATCGGGTTCTAAGGCATCTGTGCCGATGAGCAAATTAAAGGAAGTAAAATCAGGCGTTTGAATAACGCTCGGTTTCCGGCATCCAGCGTTCAATCAGGGCCTGCGCCTGTTGTGGATAGCGTTCATGAATATGGCGGGCAAGGCGTTGCACTTCGGGGATCATCCCCTGGTCGCGCAGCAGGTCCGCCACTTTGAACTCCGCATTGCCAGTCTGACGGGTACCGAGCAGTTCGCCCGGGCCGCGAATTTCCAGATCTTTTTGCGCAATCACGAAACCGTCGTTGCTGTCGCGCAGTACCTGCAGGCGCATTTGCGCGGTCTTTGACAGGGGCGATTTATAGAGCAGCACGCAGTGCGATGCCACCGCACCGCGCCCGACGCGGCCCCGCAGCTGGTGCAGTTGCGCAAGACCCAGACGCTCCGGGTTTTCGATAATCATCAGGCTGGCGTTGGGCACATCCACGCCCACTTCGATAACGGTGGTGGCAATCAACAGGTGCAGGTCGCCCTGCTTGAAGGCCTGCATCACCGCCTGTTTTTCTGCCGGCTTCATGCGGCCATGCACCAGGCCGATATTCAGCTCTGGCAGCGCCAGTTTCAGCTCTTCCCATGTGGCTTCTGCGGCCTGAGCTTCGAGCAGCTCTGACTCTTCAATCAGCGTACAGACCCAGTAGGCCTGACGGCTTTCTTCGGTGCAGGCATGGCGCACGCGGTTAATGATGTCGCTGCGACGGGTATCCGGTATCGCGACGGTGGTGACGGGGGTTCTGCCCGGCGGCATCTCATCAATCACCGAGGTATCGAGATCGGCATAAGCGGTCATCGCCAGAGTACGTGGGATTGGGGTGGCGGTCATGATTAACTGGTGCGGGTGGAAGCCCTGCTGCTGACCTTTTTCCCGCAGCGCCAGACGCTGGTGGACGCCAAAACGGTGCTGTTCGTCGATAATCACCAGCGCGAGGCCGCTAAACTGCACCTGTTCCTGGAAGATAGCGTGGGTACCCACCACCATCTGTACCTGGCCGCTGGCAATCGCCTCCTGCTGCGCCAGTCGTGCTTTCCCCTTTTGCTTACCCGCCAGCCAGCCCACTTCGACGCCCAGCGGCGCAAACCAGCTGCGGAAGTTGTTGGCGTGCTGTTCAGCCAGCAGTTCGGTTGGGGCCATCAGCGCCACCTGATTGCCGTTGGCAATCGCGCGCAGTGCCGCAAGTGCTGCGACCAGGGTTTTACCCGAGCCGACATCTCCCTGGACTAAACGCATCATCGGTACGTCGAGCGCCATATCACGCTCGATTTCCGCTACTACCCGCGCCTGTGCCCCGGTGGGCTTGAACGGCAGCGAGGCCAGCAGATTGTTTTTAAGGGCGTCTTTCGCCCCCAGCGGTTTGGCATGATAACGCTGGGCGCCCGCACGCACGGCCAGCATGCTGAGGTTATGCGCCAGCAGCTCTTCCAGAATCAAACGCCGCTGTGCCGGATGCTGCCCGGTTTCCAGGTCGGCAAGCTGGAGAGACGGCGGCGGGCGATGTAGCGTGCGCAAGGCTTCTGGCAGGGACATCAGACCCTGCGCCAGCTCCGGCGGCAACAGCTCCGCGATGGCGCAGGTATCGAGTAAATCCAGCGCCTGATCGGTGAGTTTGCGCAACGTCGCCTGTTTTACCCCTTCGGTGGTGGGGTAAACCGGCGTTAAGGTTTCTTGTAATTCTGGCGTACTGAGATCGCCCTGTACGCGGTATTCCGGGTGGATCATCTCCGCGCCATATTTCCCGCGCTTTGCTTCACCGTAGGCCAGTACGCGACGTCCGGTCGCCAGGCTGTTTTTCATCGCCGCGTTGAAGTTGAAGAAACGCATGGTGAGGATGCCGGAACCATCGCTTATCTGGCAGGTCATCATCCGGCGCCCGCCAAAGGTGATATTGCAGTTCAGCACTTCGCCTTCCACCGTGGCGTATATGCCCGGCAGCAGGTCGGCAATGGGGTAAAGCTGGGTGCGGTCTTCGTAACGCAGCGGCAGATGTAACAGCAGATCCTGCACGGTGTGCAGGCCTATTTTTGCAAGCTTACTGGCCTGAGCGGCGCCGACACCGGTGAGGGTGTTAAGGGGGACAGCATCCAGCAGCCTGGCATTTATCATCTTACGCTGATGCCTGCATAGTGGCCCACCAGGCTGGATCGGCTTCGACTTCACCCAGATCATTTATATAAGGTCTGGGCAGCCCTTTGTTTTTCGCCACTCTGGCCAGCACCGGATAGCCGCCTTCAAACAACAGGCGCTGCTGCTCTTCGTCCGGCAGCATGCAGTTTTTACGCTGGTACATTCCAGCATTCTGGCGCTGTTTCTGGGCTTCATAGAGGATAAGAGCCGAGGCGACGGAGACGTTCAGTGACTGCACCATACCGATCATCGGGATAACAATATCCTGATCGGCGAGTGCCAGAGCTTGCCCGGTGATCCCGGTTTTTTCCTGGCCCATTAAAATGCAGGTTGGGCGGGTGTAGTCGATTTCGCGGAAATCAACGGCTTTGGCGGAAAGGTGTGTCGCGAGGATCTGCATCCCGCTGCTTTTCAGATGGCCAACCGCATCACCAATGGTGGTGTGGGTTTTCACCGTCACCCAACTGTTGCTACCAGCGGCAGAAGCCATGGGACGCAGCGTGGCGCCCGCCCAGACGGCATGCACTTCATGGACGCCCACGGCGTCAGCGGTGCGGATAATCGCGGAAACGTTATGGGGTTTATGGACCTGCTCCATACATACGGTCAGGTCCGGTTGACGCCTGGCGAGCATTTCACGGATTCGCGCGTAACGTTCAGGGCTCATCGTGCTAGTTTCGGTTACGGGTGACTTTAATCACATCCGGCATAACACGGATTTTGCGCATGATGTTTGCCAGATGTACGCGATCGCGTGACGTCAGACGGATATAGGCGCTGTAAACGCGACCGTCTTTCTCTTCCGTATTCAGGCTTTGAATATTGGATGACGCGGTGTTGATGGCTGCCGTCAGATTTGCCAGCGCACCCTGATGGTTGAACATATCCACCCGGATTTCGGTGATAAATTCCTGCGCGGTGTCTTTGTCCCACTCCACCGCCATAAATTTCTCTGGCTCTTTCTGATAGCCACGAATATTACGGCAGGATTCATGATGGATAACCAGCCCTTTACCGGGGCTGACATGCGCCACGATCGGGTCACCAGGAATAGGGCGACAACATTTGGCGAAGGTGATCAGCACGCCATCGGCGCCTTTGATTGGCAGATGTCCGCCGCCGCCGCCGGTGCTGGTGGTTACCGGCGTTGCCACCGTGGCATCACCCTGTTGCAGGTTTTTCGCCACCACCACGCTCATCGCATTGCCCAGACCGATTTCTGCCAGCAGATCGTCAAGTGACGCCAGCTTCATGCGGTCCAGCTCATGCTGAATATGTTCCTGCGGGATCTCGGCCAGTTTACGGCTGCCGCCGAGAGCGTGATTGAGCAGACGGCGGCCAAGGCTGACGGAGTCATCACGCTTCAGGTTTTTCAGTAACTGACGGATTTTGGCGCGCGCTCTGGAGCTGACCACAAAATTGAGCCAGGCCGCATTCGGACGTGCGCCCGGTGCGGTAATGATTTCTACCGTCTGGCCGCTGGCAAGAGACTGCGACAGCGGGTACGGCTGAC
This sequence comes from Phytobacter sp. V91, assembly GCF_965644225.1. Classification (NCBI taxonomy): domain Bacteria; kingdom Pseudomonadati; phylum Pseudomonadota; class Gammaproteobacteria; order Enterobacterales; family Enterobacteriaceae; genus Phytobacter; species Phytobacter sp. V91. Next base: position 26,325 of record NZ_CBFFRJ010000054.1, read on the forward strand.
GGTCAACGCGGGCGCCCACGCAGGCGTGACCGATGTCGGTATGCACCGCATAAGCGAAGTCAACCGGCGTAGCACCTGCAGGCAGTTCGACAATGCGGCCTTCCGGGGTGAAAACATAAATCTCATCCGGGAAGAGATCAGATTTTACGCTCTCAATAAATTCAAAGGAGCTGCCTGCGCTCTGTTGCAGTTCCAGCAGGCTTTGCATCCAGCGTTGGGCGCGAATTTGCGCCGTGGTGCTGCTTTCGCCACCGTCTTCTTTGTAAGCCCAGTGAGCCGCAACCCCCATTTCCGCCATCTGGTCCATGTCTTCGGTGCGGATCTGCACTTCAACCGGAACGCCGTGCGGGCCAATCATCGAGGTGTGCAAAGATTGATAGCCGTTCGCTTTCGGAATGGCGATGTAATCTTTAACGCGACCCGGACGCGGCTTGTAGAGGCTGTGCATCTGGCCAAGTACGCGGTAGCAGGTATCGGCGTCATGAACGATAACGCGAAACGCGTAGATATCCATGATCGAGTGGAAACGCTGCTCTTTGAGCATCATCTTGCAGTAGATGGAGTAGAGATGTTTTTCCCGACCGCTGACGCGACAGGGGATCCCGGCTTCCTGTAAACGCCCTTCAATCTCCGCAAGGATTTTCTGAATCATCTCTTTGCGGTTGCCCCGTGCGGCTTTGACCACCTCTTTAATGACGCGGTAGCGATTTGGGTGCAACGCTTCAAAGCCCAGCTCTTCAAGCTCGGTTTTGATGTGATGGATACCTAAACGGTGCGCCAGCGGGCTGTAGATTTCGAGGGTTTCACGGGCAATACGCCGACGCTTATCCGGGCGTAATGAGCCCAACGTGCGCATGTTGTGAGTACGGTCAGCGAGTTTGATGAGAATGACGCGGATATCCTGCACCATCGCCATAATCATCTTGCGAAAGTTTTCGGCCTGGGCCTCTTTCTTATCGCGGAACTTGAGTTTATCAAGTTTTGACACCCCTTCTACCAGCTCGGCAACGCTTTTACCGAACAGCTGTTCCATATCCTGGTAGGTGGCAGGGGTATCTTCAATCACGTCATGCAGCAGGGCAGCCATTAAGGTTTCGTGGTCGAGTTTCATCTCGGCCAGAATACAGGCCACCGCTACCGGATGGGTGATATAGGGTTCACCGCTTGAACGTGTCTGGCCCTCGTGAGCATCACGAGCGACGAGGTACGCCTGCCGAAGACGTTTAATCTGGTCTTCCGGCAGGTAGTTTTGAATCAGCTGATTCAGGCTTTCAAACAGATACAAGGGGGACCCGCTTTTTGATTAACGACGACCTTCAGCAATCGCGGTAACAGCTTGTAATTCAGCGGCTTCCTGCTCTTGCTGTTCCTGGCGCTCACGGACGTCGAGGATCTGGTTGTTGATCAGACCTTCTTCGATTTCGCGCAGGGCGATAACGGTGGTTTTATCGTTTTCTTCCGGTACCAGCGGATCCTTTCCGCCTACCTGCATCTGACGAGCGCGACGCGCGGCGACCAGTACCAGGTCAAAACGGTTACCAATTTTCTCAACAGCGTCCTGAACAGTTACGCGTGCCATAATTAAAATGCTCCACAGGTGAAGAAATGACTGGGCATGATACTGAAACTGGTGTCAGTCTGCCAATAGTTTGCTGATTAAAGCGTCATGTCGCTGTTTCTGGCGGCTCATGCGCAGGCGTTCGGCGCGAATGATGTTTTTCAGATCGCCAAGCGCGGTATCAAAATCATCATTCACAATAAGGTAATCATACTCTGCGTAATGGCTCATTTCCGCAACTGCCTGCGCCATACGCTTTGCTATCACCTCTTCGCTGTCCTGACCGCGACCACGCAGACGTCTGTCCAGCTCAACCTTCGACGGCGGCAGAATAAAGATGCTGCGCGCCTGCGGCATTCTTGAGCGGATTTGCTGCGCGCCCTGCCAGTCGATATCAAGGAAAACATCCACGCCCGTTTTTAACACCTGCTCAATCGTGGCGCGGGATGTCCCGTAATAGTTGCCAAATACCTCGGCATGCTCAAGGAAAGCATCATCATTAATCATCGATTTAAATTCATCGTGATTAACGAAGAAATAGTGTTCACCGTGCGCCTCACCCGGACGCGGCGCGCGCGTGGTGTGTGAAACAGAAACCTGGGTGTCGTACAACGGTTGGGTTTTTAATAAAGCCTGTATGAGGCTTGATTTACCCGCGCCACTGGGGGCGGAAACAATATAAAGCGTGCCTTGAGCCATGAGAGTCTTTTGTATGTGAATTATGATAAGGAAACTTACATACGTGCCTATTATACACAACGGCGCAACGTGACGTAGCCCTCGTCACACTTTTTACTGCTGATATTACGCTTTTGCGCGCCTTTTCCCTGATTTGTCATCAATTTTCTGCAACGGGTAAAAAAGGCAGGAACCCATCTCGCACTCCCTCTCTTTGAGGTTTCAAAAGCCGCGTCCTGGCGGGTATACCCGTTTTATAGAAGAAGGAGACGGGCCGATGAGGATAAGGACATACATTGTTATCAGCACTTTGCTATGGAGTCTTTGGGGGCTGGCCGCTTGCCCGGCCTGGTCGCCGACGCAGGCACATCAGGAAATTAGCCGTTTAGAGCAACAGATTACCCAGTGGAATGATGACTACTGGCAGCAGGGGGCCAGTGCGGTGAGCGACGATATTTACGACACGCTGACTCTGCGGCTGGAGAACTGGCGACGCTGCTTTGGCTATGAACGAAATAACGCACCTGCATTGCCAACTGGCACGGTACAACACCCGGTAGCCCATACCGGCGTTGATAAACTGCGTGATAAAGCGGCGCTGGAACACTGGATGCGTGGCAAGACATCACTCTGGGCGCAGCCAAAAGTGGACGGCGTGGCGGTGACGCTGGTGTATCGCCAGGGGGAACTGCAACGCGCCATCAGTCGGGGAAATGGGCTCGCGGGCGAAGACTGGACGGCAAAAGCGCGGCTTATCCCCTCTCTGCCGCAAAAGGTCTCCGGGCTGCTCGCCAACAGCGTCTTACAGGGCGAGATTTTTCTGCAACGTTCCGGCCATATTCAGAAGCAAATGGGAGGAATGAATGCCAGAGCGAAGGTCGCCGGGGCGATGATGCGTAGCCGCGAAACGGCACTTTTAAATGAGCTGTCGGTATTTATCTGGAGCTGGCCGGATGGCCCGGCAGACCTGGCGACGAAAGGGAGATTGCTGTCGCAGGCGGGATTTAAGTGGACTGAAGATTTCAGCATTATGGTCAACAGCGCCAGTGATATTGCGGCCCTGCGTGAGCGCTGGTTTACCACGGCTCTGCCTTTTGTCACCGATGGCGTGGTGGTGCGTAGCGCCCACGAACCCGAAGGGAAGCGCTGGCTTCCGGGGCAAGGGAGCTGGGTTGCCGCCTGGAAATACCCGCCGGTTGAGCTGGCAGCAGAGGTAAAACAGATCCAGTTCACCGTCGGGCGTAGCGGAAAAATTGCCGTAGTGGCGCAACTGGAACCCATTCAGCTGGATGATAAACGCGTCCAGCGCGTCAATATTGGCTCGCTCAGGCGCTGGCAGACGCTGGATATTGCCCCCGGAGACCAGGTGTTGGTCAGTCTGGCAGGCCAGGGTATTCCCCGTATTGATGGTGTGGCATGGCGCAATCTGGTGCGGGAAAAGCCTTCGCCTCCGGCCCTCATATTTTCGCCAGTGACCTGTTTCTATGCCTCATCAGCGTGTCGGGAACAGTTTCTGGCCCGACTGACATGGCTTAGCTCGAGGCAGGTGCTGGATATTGACGGCCTGGGCGAGGCGGGATGGCGTGCATTACACCAGGCATGGCACTTTGAGCATATCTTTTCCTGGCTGGATTTAACTCAGGAACAGCTCCAGGAGACATCCGGAATGACGCTCGCCCGCGGACGGCAGCTCTGGCACCGTTTTGAACTTGCACGTAAACGCCCCTTTATCCGTTGGGTGACTGCGCTGGGAATGCCCATACCAAAATCGGCGTTAAACGCGGCGGGGGATGCAAGCTGGCAACAGATTCTGGCGCGAGACCTGAAAGGCTGGCAGCGTTTGCCCGGCATTGGCGAAGGCCTTGCGAAAAAGATAGTGGCCTTTGTTCATGATCCTGGGGTTCAGCGGATGGCAATATGGCTGGGGGAGCAGAATATCCGCGGGTTTCGCGCATCTGACAGCGCTCAGGAGTAAGGCGAATCTGAAAGGGGATTTTTCAGACAAAATATCTGCTGTTTAACTTGACCATAATCGGAGTCGCGTCGACTATCCCACTCATTCATCAATAACGTTAATGGTTGTCGGGACATGGAACAGGTTGAACAAAGTAATCATTCTTTGCTTCTCAGGGAATGGCAGGATCTCTTACGCCAGACATCGCTGGATGTGCATGAGATTTTGTCTGCCCTGAGTGATGAAGAGATTCACCATCTGGTTAATCTTTTTTATGATTACATGTTAACGCACAAAGAAAGTGCGCTGTTCCTCAGCACCGAACAGGTCAGTACCCGGCTCAGCCATAGCATGTTCAACTGGTTGCGCACGGTACTGGGAAGCACCGCTGAGGATGTTCCGGAGCTACTGGCAAAGCAGCGTGAAATTGGCATTGTGCATGCCCGCATTGGTCTGCCGATTGACCTTGTTGCTCGCGGCGCGCGTAAGATAAAAGATGAACTTTACCGCTTGCTCAAGGCGAAAGAGACAATCCCGGCACCCCTGCTGAGCGATATCCTCTGTTTTAGCAGCCTGGCGATGGATATCGCGATTGAGGCGATGACGGTCTCTTACTCGCCGAATTATCAAAGCTCGATGCATGCTCAGGAGCAGTACCGGTTGCTGTCGATTTACGACGATGTGAACGTTGAGCGGGAGCGGCAGATAGGTTCGCTTACGCACTGGGAAAATCAGTTCATCTATAACATCGCCACCGGCCTGCCCATTGCGGATGTTGTTTTCCTGGAGACATCTGAATTTGGGATGTGGTTTGCCCATAAAGGTAAGCACCTTTTAGGCAATCCGGAACTGCTGGCAAAAATGGATGGGCTGTTAAAACAGGTTGATGATCATATTGCCTCAGCGTTGCCGAAAGAGAGCCTGCCTGCAACGGACGAGAGAATGCGCTTGTTGCAGAGCGTCAGGCAGTATGTCGGGCAAATTCAACTCCTGCTTGCCGCGATGTTCGATGCGCTGGTTAAACTGGAAAATGGCAAAGATTCTCTGACGCAACTGATGAATCGCCGTTTTATTCCCACCATTATTCGCCGGGAAATTTCACTCGCCCTGAATTCGGCGAAGCCCTTTGTGCTTGCCATGCTGGATATTGATCATTTTAAGAAAATAAACGACCGCTACGGGCACAATGCAGGAGATGTGACGCTCAAGACCATTGCCGCCACCATTTATGATCATTTCCGCAGCAGTGATTATGTTTTTCGCTACGGTGGTGAAGAGTTTATGGTGCTGTTGGTTGAATCTGATCTGTCGCAGGCTGGCATTATTCTTGAGGCACTGAGGCGTAAAATTGCCGGGTTGACCATTGTGGTTTCACCGGAAGCGCAATTTGAGGTCACCGTCAGTATTGGGATGGCAGAGTTCGATTATCATCCTGATTACAAAAGACTTATCGATAAAGCCGACCGCGCACTTTATGTTGCCAAAAACAGTGGGCGAAATCGTATTGAGAAGGGCGTTGACCAGAGCCACCCGCTGAAATAAACAAGCACATGGGATGGGCTTTAACTGCGGTGACAGTCAGCCACCCCTGACGATACACATTGGGCGGGTTCAGCGGAAATATTGTTGAACCCCATCACCCTTTTCACATTAATTAAGTCCGGTAAACCCCCGGCTTTGCCGGGGGACTCCGAAAGGTTTGACCTTTAAGTCAGTCGCGCGAATC
>NZ_CBFFRJ010000055.1:0-31956 GCF_965644225.1 Phytobacter sp. V91
TGAAATACAAAACGCCCGATGATGTTCATCAGGCGTTTTACAGACAGAAAACTGTCAACCTATATCAGGACTAGTCACTTTTATCGTCAGCGCATTACAGAACCGCGACGATGGCCTCGCACAATGGCGCCATATTGTCCGGCGTCATGCCTGCCACATTCACACGGCCTGATGCCACGGCGTACACGCCAAACTCTTCACGCAGACGTAAAACCTGTTCTTTGGTCAGACCGCTAAAAGAGAACATGCCGTTTTGTCGGGTGATAAAGCTGAAATCGCGGTTGGCTCCTTTCTCCTGCAGCGTGTTGACGAACAGCAGACGCATACGCTGAATGCGCTGGCGCATATCGGTCAATTCCTGCTCCCAGATGGCACGCAGCGCTTCATTACCCAGAATGGTTGCCACCACTGATGCACCGTGTGCTGGCGGGTTGGAGTAGTTAGCACGGATGGTTGCTTTCATCTGACTGAACGCACGATCAACGATTTCGCTGTTCGCCGATACCAGCGTACAGGCGCCGACGCGTTCGTTATACAAACCAAAGTTTTTCGAGAAAGAGCTGGCAACGATCAGTTCGTCGTGCAGCGCGGCAAAGGCACGCAGGCCTTCAGCATCCTCTTCCAGGCCGCGAGCAAAGCCCTGATAAGCGAAATCGAACAGCGGCAACCAGCCTTTTTCAATGGAGAGCTTAGCCAGGGTTTCCCACTGCTCCAGCGTCGGATCGATCCCGGTTGGGTTATGGCAGCAGCCATGGAACAGCACGATATCACCTGCAACAGCCGCCTCAAGACTTGCCAGCATGCCGTCAAAGTCCAGCGCATGGTTTTCGGCATCATAATAGGCGTAATCACAGACTTCCAGACCGGCGGAATTAAACACGCCTTTATGGTTTGGCCAGCTCGGATTGCTTACCCAGATACGCTTTGCTGAGGTGTTTCTGGCGATAAAGTCAGCTGCAACACGCAGACCACCGGTACCGCCAGGGGTCTGGGCAGTACGCGCACGTTTGTCATTAATAATCGCGCTGCCTTTACCGAACAGTAACTCCTGGGTGCAACGACCAAATTCAGGAATACCGTCGATGCCGAGGTAGTTTTTGGTGGTTTCATTTTCCAGCAAATATTGTTCAGCTTTTTTTACGCTGGTCAGTACCGGGGTTTTGCCGGTTTCGTCTTTATAGACACCAATCCCAAGGTTGATTTTGGTCGGACGTTCATCGGCACGAAACAGATCGGCTAAACCCAGAATGGGGTCAGCAGGGGCAGCGGTAATATTCTCAAACATGGCGAGGTTCCATTTTGGTGACAGAAGGGAGATCCGCTATCAGGTTAACGGTTGAACCGGCGATTGCCAACCGTTTGCGATAAAAAGCGTGAGTCTTTTTGCAGGAGAAATTATTTAAGCGCAAGGAAATAAAAAAACAGGGCCGAAGCCCTGTTTTTCATGCATATAACAACGAGGTCTGTTGATTAGAACTGGTAAGTTACACCAACAGTAGCCTGGTCTGCAGTGCCAACCCAGGAGTAGTACTGGTCAGCTTTGTCATCCAGCAGGTTGATACGGTAGTCACCGTATACGTTGAAGTTTTTGTTGAAGTAGTAGTACGCACCAACGGTTACGTATTTAGCCAGGTCGTTAGATACGGAGTTGCCGTTGTTATCCAGACCCAGTGCTTTGCCTTTGGACTGAACGTAAGATACGGACGGACGCAGGCCGAAGTCGAACTGGTACTGAGCGATAACTTCGAAGTTCTGAGTTTTGTTAGCTACAGACGTAGAGTCGTCAGTTGCTGCCAGGATGCTGGTGTTACGGGTTTCAGCGTAAACAGTGGCCAGATAGATGTTGTTCGCATCATATTTTGCGCCAATTGCCCAGCTCTCAGCTTTGTCGCCTTTACCGTCGGCTTTCTGGTACCAGGTACGGTTTGCAGTGCTGTATGCACCAGTTACGCCGAAGCCTTCGCCGAATTCGTAACCAACGGAAGTACCGAAGCCGTCACCGTTACCACGTTCTACATCGTCTTTACGGTCGTTTTTGCCCTGATACTGCAGAGCAACGCTCAGGCCGTCAACCAGACCGAAGAAGTTGCTGTTACGGTAGGTCAGAACACCGGTAGCACGGCTGGTCATGTAGTTGTCGGTGTTAGCGCCACCCCAGGTTTCGCCGGAGAAGGACGGAGCCATATCGGTGTAGGATTCTACATCGTAAACCACGCCGTAGTTACGGCCGTAGTCCAGAGAACCAGCGTCAGTGATTTTGACACCAGCGAATGCCAGACGGGTAACGTTGTCCTGGTCGCCTTCAGCTTTGCCCGCTTTAGCACGGTATTCCCACTGACCGTAACCGGTAACATCGCTGTTTACCTGAGTTTCGCCTTTGAAGCCGATCTGGCCGTAAGAGGAGTCAGAGTTAGTGGTGCTGTCGCCAGAAGTGGTGAAGCCGTGCTCACCAACAACTTTACCGTACAGGTCCAGTTTGTTGCCGTTTTTGTTGTAAACTTCAGCAGCGTTAGCTGCACCAGCTACCAGCAGGGCAGGGATAACCACTGCCAGGATATTGCGCTTCATCATTATTTATTACCCTCATTGGTTTTTTTGAACACCTGCCACTGCCTTCAATAAATTCCGTCAATAATAATTTACGGAACTATTGATGAGAGTTTGGTGTCTTTCTGTGTCTGAGAGGCATCTTTCCATTCATATAATCGTTTCGCTAGCCTGAAAGTGCTACAAATGTCGTAAAGAAGTTACAAAAAGCAATTATGTGTAAGAATTTGTGAATTTTGAGGAACTTTGTGAACCAACTCAAAATTCGAAGCCGATTGCTGATAAAATCAGCCGCTCTAATCCTATTTATATGAATTGCTTATATTTAATTAATATAATGGCATTTCTTATCTAATAATCGTTCTCATCTGACTTTTTCTTATGGCTGGATTTAGCCGTCCGGATCGCTGTGTGAATTTTATCCAAATGTGCTATCAGTTGAGGAAAAACTAACCCGCAATTAGCATGGGGTTTATTTTTTGTGCGCAGATATTTCAGCAAAGAAATGTAATGGAAGGTAAAGAAAGGGCGGTAACAGTATGCCAACATCACGTAAAGATAATGTGACGAAGATAAAAGAAAGGCCAGCAAACGCTGGCCTTAATGGTTTTTAGAATGTTGCGCTACGTGGCGTGCGTGGGAACGGGATCACGTCACGGACGTTTTGCACGCCGGTGACGTAGGCGATCAGGCGTTCGAAACCGAGGCCAAAGCCAGAGTGCGGCACGGTGCCGTAACGACGCAGGTCGCGATACCACCAGTAGTCTTCTTTATTAAGACCCATTTCCGCCATACGAGCGTCCAGCACATCCAGGCGTTCTTCACGCTGGGAGCCGCCAATGATTTCACCGATGCCAGGGGCCAGTACATCCATGGCCGCCACGGTTTTACCATCGTCGTTAAGGCGCATATAGAAAGCTTTAATGTCTTTCGGGTAGTTTTTCACTACCACCGGCGCTTTGAAGTGTTGCTCTGCAAGGTAGCGTTCGTGTTCAGAGGAGAGATCGACGCCCCAGTAAACCGGGTTTTCGAAGGTCTGACCGCAGTTTTCCAGAATGGTCACCGCATCGGTGTAATCAACCTGGGCAAAATCTGCTGCGACGAAACGCTCAAGACGGGCGATGGCATCTTTGTCTACGCGTGCCGCAAAGAACTTCAGGTCATCCATACGTTCAGTGAGCACGGCATTGAATGCGTATTTCAGCATTGCTTCTGCCAGACGGGCGTTATCTTCCAGATCGGCAAAGGCCACTTCCGGCTCCAGCATCCAGAACTCCGCCAGGTGACGGCTGGTGTTAGAGTTTTCAGCACGGAAAGTCGGGCCAAAGGTGTAAATTTTGGACAGTGCGCAGGCATAAGTTTCACCGTTCAACTGGCCGGAAACGGTCAGGAAAGACTCTTTACCGAAGAAGTCTTTGTCGTAATCGACTTTGCCCTGATCGTTACGCGGCAGGTTTTCCAGATCCAGCGTTGAGACACGGAACATCTCACCCGCGCCTTCGGTGTCGGAAGCGGTAATCAGCGGCGTGGAGACCCAGAAGAAACCCTGCTCATCAAAGAAACGGTGCAGCGCCTGCGCCAGAGTATGGCGCACACGAGCAACCGCACCAATCATATTGGTGCGCGGGCGCAGGTGGGCAACTTCACGCAGGTATTCGATGCTGTGACGTTTTGCCGCCATCGGATAGGTATCCGGATCTTCAACCCAGCCGGTTACTTCGACCTGGGTGGCCTGAATTTCTAAGCTCTGACCTTCGCCCGGCGATTCAACAATTTTGCCTGTAACAACCACTGAGCAACCGGTGGTCAGACGCAAAACGTCTTCATTATAATTGGGCAGAGAATTATTAATAACGGCCTGTACAGGATCAAAGCAGGAACCGTCATAGACGGCGAGGAAGGAGATGCCAGCTTTTGAATCTCGGCGGGTACGCACCCATCCGCGCACGGTGACTTCTTGGTCAACGGCAACACGGCTGTGGATGACGTCGGCTACAGGCACAACGCTCATAATATTCTCTCTGTTAATTGTCTGGAAAAAATAATCATTTATCCGCCCGTGAAAGGGGGGATACCTATGTTACCTGGCGAGCGCCATCAGACAAGCAGAATTCGCAGCAGAAGAGGGAGATTTCAGAAATAAATCGAGGATGTCCCCTTTTTACTCTGCCGGATAAGCAGATACTTACCCGGCAGAGCTAATAAAGAAGGGGTTAACTGGCTTTTTTAATCTGCGGCAGGTCAAAAGCTTCCCGTAGCGCACGGACAAAAGCTTTATCGTGGCAGATAGTTTTACCCGGGCTGTCAGATAATTTGGCGACCGGTTTGCCATTACACTCGACCAGCTTGATAACGATATTCAGCGGCTTAACCTCGGGAATATCGCAGGTCAGTCGGGTACCAATGCCAAAACCAAGATCCACGCGGGCGGCAAAATGGCGGTACAAGTCGAGCGCTTTATTCAGATCCAGATTGTCAGAGAAGATAAGGGTCTTTGATAAGGGATCGATACCCAACTTCTCATAGTGGGCAATGGCTTTTTCGCCCCATTCAACAGGATCCCCGGAGTCGTGGCGCAGGCCCTGATAGCGGGTCGCGAACTCCGGACCAAAATCGCGCAGGAAAGCATCCATAGTGATGCAGTCGGTCAGGGCGATCCCCAGCTGTGCCGGGTACTCATCAAGCCATGCGGCCAGCGCCGCACGTTGGCTGGTGGCCAGTTCAGGGCTTATCTGCTGATGTGCCTGGAACCATTCATGGGCCTGGGTGCCCATTGGCGTCAGCGACAGGCGACGCGCCAGGTCGTAATTACTGGTCCCCACAAACCATGGCTCCTGTTTCAGGCGCGCCACAATGGCCTGTTGCACATCGCGGGAGAAACGGCGACGGGTACCAAAATCCATCAAACGGAAGCCCGACATATCCAGGCCTTCGGTACGGGTAGCAAAATCCGCCAGTTTTGTCTCAAGGTGCGCAAGAGCGTGCTGCACACTCGTATCCGGTGAACGGTAGCGATGCACCAGTTCACTGATCACGGCAAGCAGCGGGACTTCCCACATGATCACTTCGCGCCAGGGACCAGAAAGGCGAATATGCAGCTTACCGTTGTCATTGGTGACCACCACCTGACGAGGATCGTAGCGGAAGCTTCGCAGCCAGTTCAGGTAATCCGCCCGGAAAAAGGGCAGTCCTGACAGCCACTGGTACTCTTCGTCCTGTAAGCGCAGATCCTGCATGGCAGCCACTTCTTCCCGGATAGCCTCGGCGTAAATACCGAGCAGGTCATCGCCACGGCAGCGAAACTCCGCCGTTACATGCACATCGTAGTAGTGATGATACACCGCCTGCTGCATATGCAATTTGTAGGCATCAGTATCCAGCAGCGTATGCAGTACAGGGTGAGCAAATTGAGTCATGGTGCGCCGTAGCATCCTCTCACAGGAGCGTTTAGTACAATAAACAAAGCAGGTGAAAACCGCTGGAGTATACCTTGTTTATTGATTTATTGAACCCCGATCACACCATATAGCACAGAAGGGGTCGATGGCATTTCGTGCCACATGTTAGCAGAATGTAGCGTTATGGCCCTTTACGTCGGAAAAGTTGAACATTCTGCGTGGCGAGATGAAGGCAACAAGAATAGACTGGAGACGTAACCAACAGAAGATGCTAAAGGTTTTTTATGACACAACAGCCACAAGCCAAATACCGCCACGACTACCGTGCGCCGGATTACCTGATTAGCGATATTGACTTGACCTTTGACCTGGATGCCGCAAAAACCGTTGTCACTGCGCTAAGTTCTGTATCACGCAATAACGCCTCCGCCGTGCCACTGCGCCTGGATGGCGAAGACCTGACGCTCGTTTCTGTTCATGTTAATGACCAGCCGTGGACGCACTATAAAGAAGAAGATAACCAACTGGTCATCGACAATCTGCCAGAGCATTTTACGCTGCGGATTGTGAATGAAATCAGCCCGGCGGCCAACACCGCGCTGGAAGGCCTCTACAAATCGGGCGAGGCGCTCTGTACCCAGTGTGAAGCTGAAGGTTTCCGCCATATTACCTGGTATCTTGATCGCCCGGACGTGCTGGCGCGCTTTACAACGACAATCATTGCTGACAAAGCAGAGTATCCGTTCCTGCTTTCTAACGGCAACCGTGTTTCTCAGGGCGAACTGGATAATGGCCGCCACTGGATGAAATGGGAAGATCCTTTCCCGAAACCTTGCTATCTGTTTGCCCTGGTAGCCGGTGACTTCGATGTGCTGCGCGATACGTTCACCACCCATTCCGGGCGTGAAGTGGCGCTGGAACTGTACGTTGACCGTGGCAATCTCGATCGTGCGCCATGGGCCATGACCTCGCTGAAAAACTCAATGAAGTGGGATGAACAGCGTTTTGGTCTCGAATACGATCTCGACATTTATATGATTGTGGCCGTCGACTTCTTCAATATGGGCGCGATGGAGAACAAAGGTCTTAACGTCTTTAACTCCAAATATGTGCTGGCCCGAACCGATACCGCGACTGATAAAGATTACCTCGATATCGAACGCGTCATCGGACATGAATATTTCCATAACTGGACCGGTAACCGCGTGACCTGCCGGGACTGGTTCCAGCTCAGCCTGAAAGAGGGCCTGACGGTGTTCCGCGATCAGGAGTTCAGCTCCGACCTCGGCTCCCGCGCAGTTAATCGCATCAGCAATGTGCGTACCATGCGTGGGATGCAGTTTGCGGAAGACGCCAGCCCGATGGCCCATCCGATCCGCCCGGATAAAGTCATCGAGATGAACAACTTCTACACGCTGACGGTGTATGAAAAAGGTGCGGAAGTGATCCGCATGCTGCACACCCTGCTTGGTGAAGATAACTTCCTGCAAGGAATGCAACGCTATTTCGAACGTCACGACGGCAGCGCGGCAACCTGTGATGACTTTGTGCAGGCGATGGAAGATGCATCCAATATCGATCTCTCCCATTTCCGTCGCTGGTACAGCCAGGCCGGTACGCCGGTTGTGACCGTGCACGATGACTACAATCCGGCAACCGAGCAGTACAGGTTAACCATCAGCCAGCGCACGCCGGCAACCGCCGAGCAGCAGGAAAAACATCCACTGCATATCCCGTTCGACATTGAGCTTTACGACAATGAAGGGAAGGTTATCCCGCTGCAAAAAGACGGACACCCGGTACATCATGTGTTGAACGTGACCCAGGCGGAGCAGACTTTTGTTTTTGATAACGTTTACTTCCAGCCTGTGCCATCACTGCTGCGTGAATTCTCCGCACCGGTCAAACTGGAATATAAATGGAGCGATCAGCAGCTGACGTTCCTGATGCGTCATGCCAGCAACGATTTTTCCCGCTGGGATGCCGCGCAAAGTCTGCTGGCAACCCATATCAAACTCAACGTTGCTCGTCAGCAGCAGGGCCAGCCATTGTCATTGCCGCTGCACGTCGCCGATGCTTTCCGCGCTATTTTGCTGGATGAGCACATTGATCCGGCGCTGGCGGCGGAGATCCTCACTCTGCCATCGGCCAATGAAATTGCCGAACTGTTTGAGATTATCGATCCGCTGGCGATTGCTGCGGTACGTGAAGCCCTTACCCGCACCCTGGCGAGCGAACTGGCCGATGAAGTGCTGGCGGTTTACAACGCCAATAAACTTGCGACTTATCGCGTTGAACATGCAGATATTGGCAAGCGCTCTCTGCGTAATACCTGCCTGCGTTATATTGCATTTGGCGATGCGCAACTGGCCGATAAACTGGTCAGCCAGCAATACCATAGTGCCGATAATATGACCGATGCCCTTGCTGCGCTCTCCGCGGCGGTAGCTGCGCAATTGCCGTGCCGCGACACGCTGATGCAGGAGTATGATGACAAATGGCATCATGACGGTCTGGTTATGGACAAGTGGTTAATTCTCCAGGCGACGAGCCCGGCGCCGACTGCACTGGAAACGGTACGTGGCTTGTTGCAGCACCGTTCTTTCACCCTCAGCAATCCTAACCGCGTGCGTTCTTTGATCGGGGCTTTTGCCGGCAGCAATCCGGCGGCATTCCATGCTGAAGACGGCAGCGGCTATCAGTTCCTGGTGGAGATGCTTACCGAACTTAACAGCCGTAACCCGCAGGTTGCATCACGACTTATTGAGCCGCTGATCCGCCTGAAACGCTACGATGTGAAACGTCAGGCGCTGATGCGCGCAGCACTTGAGCAACTGAAAGCGCTGGACAATCTCTCAGGCGATCTGTTCGAAAAAGTCAGTAAAGCACTGGCGTAATAAAAAGGCCGGGCGGTGGATTTTTGCCTGCCCGGCACGTTTTCAGCCCGTTTCCCCCCTCTCTGTCAGCATCCATTTGCTGAAAAACCGTTCAAAAATCTGCCATCCTCGGTCTGAAAGTAAACGTTTGCGCTGAATTGGCCTTTTTTTGCCGCAGGTCAATTCCATTTCATCGGCTGATCGAAGATAATACGCCCCCGGTTTGCACACCGGGAATCCAGGAGAGTTCATGTACTATCCCTTCGTTCGTAAAGCCCTTTTCCAGCTCGATCCTGAGCGCGCTCATGAATTTACATTTCAACAGTTACGCCGTGTATCGGGAACGCCGCTTGAAGCGCTTGTCCGTCAGCGTTTGCCGGAAAAACCAGTACAATGCATGGGGTTGACCTTCAAAAACCCGCTCGGTCTGGCTGCTGGACTTGATAAAAACGGTGAATGCATCGATGCGCTGGCCGCGATGGGGTTTGGCGCCATCGAAATCGGTACTGTTACGCCGCGACCACAGCCAGGCAATGATAAGCCGCGGATCTTCCGTCTGGTGGAAGCGGAAGGGTTGATCAACCGCATGGGCTTTAATAATCTCGGCGTTGATAACCTTGTCGAGAACGTAAAAAAAGCCCATTTTGATGGTGTACTGGGCATTAATATTGGCAAAAATAAAGATACGCCTGTCGAGCAGGGCAAAGATGACTATCTGATTTGTATGGAAAAAATCTATGCTTATGCGGGTTACATAGCCATTAATATTTCCTCGCCGAACACCCCAGGCCTGCGCACATTACAATATGGCGAAGCACTGGATTCATTGTTAAGTGCGATTAAAAATAAACAATCTGAGCTTCAGCAGATCCATCATAAATATGTGCCAGTGGCGGTGAAGATCGCGCCGGATCTTTCTGAGGAAGAATTGATCCAGGTGGCTGACAGTTTAGTTCGCCATAATATAGATGGCGTAATTGCAACCAATACGACCCTCGAAAGATCTCTCGTGCAGGGAATGAAACATTGCAATGAAACGGGTGGTTTAAGTGGCCGTCCACTGCAATTAAAAAGTACAGAGATTATTCGTCGCCTCTCGCTGGAATTAAATGGTCGTTTGCCGATTATTGGCGTCGGTGGCATTGATTCCGTTATCGCCGCGCGTGAGAAGCTGGAAGCCGGGGCGTCATTGGTGCAGATTTATTCTGGCTTTATTTTTAAAGGCCCGCCATTGATTAAAGAAATCGTTACTCACATCTAATCTTTTTCCTCTCTTTATCTCGCCAGGGCTTTATTTCGAGCCCTGGTTGATTTATATTCCCTCATTGTTGCTAAATTGTACATTTTAGTCTTTTCTTAATTCTGGCAATAAGTAAAACAGTAAAAAGGATGTAAGGATCAAGGGATGATAATGGGGAGGGGAGAGTAGTATGCGAATTAAGCCTGATGATAAATGGCGTTGGTTTTTTGATGATGAGCACGATCGTATGATGCTCGATTTAGCCAATGGCATGATATTCCGCTCCCGTTTTGCCAGAAAAATGCTTACCCCGGATGCATTTTCACCTTGCGGTTTTTGTGTGGATGATGCTGCCCTCTATTTTTCCTTCGACGAAAAATGCCGGGATTTGATGCTGACCGCTGAGCAGCGTGCCGAACTGGTGCTTAACGCGCTGGTGGCGATTCGCTTCCTGAAACCGCAAATGCCAAAAAGCTGGCACTTTTTAAGCCACAATACCCCCTGGTCTCCGGCGCCTGGAATGGCAGCCAGCGTTTGTTTAAGCGATACCGGTGAGAGCGTGAGCCTGCTGGTGGTGGAGTCTGGTGAAAACGCGGCACTGTGCCTGCTGGCCCAGCCTGGCGTGGTGATTGCCGGACGAACCATGCAACTCGGTGATGCCATCAAGATAATGAATGATCGGCTGAAACCGCAGCTTAACGCCGACAGTTTCAGCCTGGAGCAGGCGGTTTAACTTTCCAGCCGCAGTGCGGTCTTAGGCACACAGCTACAGCACAGAATCGACCCATCGGTACTGATAGCCGATTTTTTTAACGGGCTGACTTCACCTTCAACCAGCGTGATGCGGCAGCAGCCACAAAGGCCGGCCCGGCAAGAGTAAGGTACGCGGATCCCCTGATTCTCAAGTTGGTCGAGCAGGATTTGCTGGTTATTCCCGCGAAACTTTTGCCCTTCCCAGATAATGTCGACTTCGCCTTCCGTTTGCTGTTCCGGCTCCAGAGACTCTGCTGTCTTACCCGAACCATAAGGTCTGGCTGGTGCCCGGGTCAGAACCACCACTTCGTCGCCCACGCGAACCACGCCGCTATTACGGGCAATCAAATTCTGGCCGAAATCGACGTCGCCGTTGTCCAGCGCGGTACGAAAACTGGCCAGCGTGTTGAGCGGTTCGCCGGAGGGATGTTTTTGCCCACGTTCAGGGCTGATGGTGGTGAAAACGCAGCGGCTGCAAGGTTTTACTACATCGAACATCACCTCGCCGATGCGGATAACTTTCCAGCCGTCTTCTTCCCAGGCCTCTGTTCCTGTCACGACCAGGTTCGGACGAAACTGCTCCATGCTGACGCTGGCAGGGCAGCGGTTTTGCAGGTCACGTAGCGAGGCTTCGCTGGTCAGCAAAAAAGGAAAACCATCGGCGAATGAAAGTGGGACATCATCAAAGCGTTTAACCCGCCGCGTCGGCTGCTGCCCGACCCAGCGTAGCTGGACTTCACGGGCAAAAAATCCACTCAGCCAGAGATTGATCGCCTCCGGAGCTATCTGCGCGCTAAAGTGGTTTCCCCACACCTCGGTCGGTTCACCCTGCGGGGTGAAATCAGCGAAGCGAACGACGGCGCTGCTACCATCAGGCGCCGTCAGATGCAGACCATCCGGCAGGGGAGAAGGAATAAAGCGCACCATCTGTGGATACTGGCGTGCGGTAATAAATGTGCCATCCTTTTGCGTAACCATAAACACCCGGTCAAACGACAGGCCGCTGCTGTCGGCAAGTGCGTGTGTCAGGCCAATACCGCGCATGGATTTCACTGGATGGATATAAAGACGCGAGAGCGTTGCCACGCCATTTCCTTTATCGACGAAAATAAGCCCTCAACTTTATGACATGAACGCCAGATTGGCTATAATGCGCAACAATTTTCTTCAAAGTTAAGTGACCTTATGATTTCTCTGTTTGCCAGTACGGCCCGTGGGCTGGAAGAGCTGTTAAAAACTGAACTGGAAAACCTCGGCGCTGCAGAGTGCCAGGTGGTTCAGGGAGGCGTCCATTTCCATGGTGACACCCGGCTTGTCTATGCAAGTCTGATGTGGAGCCGCCTGGCCTCGCGCATAATGATGCCGCTCGGAGAGTGCAAGGTTTACAGTGACCTCGATCTCTATCTTGGCGTGCAGGCGATCAACTGGACGGAGATATTCAATACCGATTCCACCTTTGCCGTCCATTTTAGTGGCCTGAACGACGAGATCCGTAATAGCCAGTACGGCGCGTTGAAGGTAAAAGACGCCATTGTGGACAGCTTTACCCGTAAGAATTTACCGCGTCCAAACGTTGATCGTGAGCTGCCAGACCTGCGTATTAACGTCTGGCTGAATAAAGAAACTGCTCATATCTCGCTGGATTTGAGCGGTGAAGGGCTGCACCTGCGTGGCTACCGTGACCGCACTGGTATCGCGCCGATTAAAGAAAACCTTGCCGCGGCCATTGTTATGCGCTCTGGCTGGCAGCCGGGTACGCCGTTGCTCGACCCGATGTGCGGCTCTGGCACCTTGCTGATTGAAGCCGCAATGTGGGCGACAGACAGAGCGCCGGGTCTGCACCGTGGACACTGGGGTTTTGGCGGCTGGGCGCAGCATGACGAAACTATCTGGCAGGAAGTCAAAGCTGATGCGCAAGCCCGTGCCCGCAAAGGCCTGGCTGAATATCAGTCCCGTTTTTATGGCTCTGATAATGACCCGCGTATGCTTGAGCTCGCCCGGCGTAACGCCCGCCGGGCAGGCATTGGGGAACTGGTCACCTTTGAGGTGCAGGACGCCGCGAAGCTGGCCAATCCTCTGCCAAAAGGGCCATACGGTACAGTTATCAGTAACCCGCCGTACGGTGAACGTCTGGAAAGCGAACCCGCGCTGATTGCGTTGCACAGCCTGCTGGGGCGGACGCTGAAATCACAGTTTGGCGGCTGGAACCTGTCCTTGTTTAGTGCCTCGGTGGACTTGCTTAACTGCCTGCAATTGCGTGCCGACAGACAGTTTAAAGCCAAAAATGGCCCACTGGACTGCGTGCAGAAAAACTACCATCTGGCGGAAAACACGGGCGAAGTGAAAGCCCCGTCAATGGCGGATGATTACGCCAACCGTCTGCGTAAGAACGTCAAGAAACTCGAGAAGTGGGCCCGTCAGGAAGGTATTGAATGCTATCGCCTGTATGACGCCGATCTGCCTGATTACAACGTTGCGGTCGATCGTTACAGCGACTGGGTGGTGGTACAGGAGTACGCCGCACCGAAAACCGTTGATGCCAATAAAGCGCGCCAGCGTCTGTTCGATATCATTGCTGCGACCATTGCGGTATTGGGCATTGCGCCGAACAAGCTGGTGCTGAAAACCCGCGAGCGGCAAAAAGGCACCAATCAGTACCAGAAGATGAATGAGAAAGGGGAGTTCATCGAGGTCGGCGAGTATAATGCGCGTCTGTGGGTTAACCTGACCGATTATCTTGATACCGGATTATTCCTCGATCACCGCATTGCGCGCCGTATGCTGGGGCAAATGAGCAAAGGAAAGGACTTCCTTAACCTGTTTGCCTATACCGGCAGCGCCAGCGTTCATGCGGGTCTGGGTGGGGCGAAAAGCACGACTACGGTCGATATGTCCCGTACCTATCTGGAATGGGCTGAACGTAACCTGCGGTTAAACGGGCTGAGCGGGCGGGCACATCGTCTGTTGCAGGCTGATGTGCTGGGCTGGTTACGTGAAACTAACGAACAATTTGACCTGATCTTTATCGATCCCCCGACCTTTTCGAACTCCAAGCGTATGGAAGAGTCGTTTGATGTTCAGCGCGATCACCTGGCATTAATGAAAGATCTCAAACGTATGCTGCGTAAAGGCGGCACCATTATGTTTTCCAACAACAAACGCGGTTTCCGCATGGATCTCGACGGACTGGCAGAGCTTGGGCTGAAAGCACAAGAAATCACCCAAAAAACGCAATCGCAAGATTTTGCCCGTAACCGCCAAATCCATAACTGCTGGCTGATCGCTTCAGCCTGAAAGGATAAATAAATGTCATTAATCAGTATGCATGGCGCATGGCTGTCGTTCAGCGACGCGCCCCTTCTCGACAATGCTGAACTGCATATCGAGGAAAACGAACGTGTCTGTCTCGTTGGACGTAACGGTGCGGGTAAATCGACCTTAATGAAGATCCTCAACCGTGAGCAGGGTCTTGATGACGGTCGCATTGTGTATGAGCAGGATCTGGTAGTAGCGCGTCTGCAGCAGGATCCACCGCGTAACGTCAGCGGCAGCGTCTATGATTTTGTGGCCGAAGGGATTGAAGAGCAGGCGGAGTACCTCAAGCGCTATCATGATATTTCTCATCTGGTGATGACGGATCCGAGCGATAAAAACCTTAGCGAGATGGCTCGCTTACAGGATTTGCTGGATCATCATGGCCTGTGGCAGCTTGAAAGCCGTATCAACGAAGTGCTGGCTCAGCTCGGTCTGGAAGCCGATATGCCACTGGCCTCCCTCTCGGGCGGTTGGTTGCGTAAAGCGGCGCTGGGGCGTGCGCTGGTTAGTGGTCCGCGCATATTGTTGCTCGATGAGCCCACCAACCACCTGGATATTGAAACCATCGACTGGCTGGAAGGTTTCCTGAAAACCTTTAGCGGTACCATCATTTTTATCTCCCATGACCGCTCCTTTATTCGCAATATGGCGACACGTATTGTCGATCTGGATCGCGGTAAGCTGGTGACCTATCCGGGGGATTACGACACCTACCTGCTGGAGAAAGAAGAAAACCTGCGCGTTGAAGAGCTGCAAAATGCCGAATTTGATCGCAAGCTGGCGCAGGAAGAAGTCTGGATCCGTCAGGGGATTAAAGCGCGTCGTACCCGCAATGAAGGCCGTGTGCGTGCGCTGAAAGCCATGCGTAACGAACGTAGCCAGCGCCGTGAGGTGATGGGCAGCGCGAAAATGCAGGTGGAAGAAGCGGCCCGATCCGGCAAAATCGTCTTTGAGATGGAAAACGTTCATTACCAGGTGGACGGCAAAGTGCTGGTCAAAGACTTCTCTGCCCAGGTTCAGCGTGGCGATAAGATTGCGCTGATCGGCCCTAACGGCTGTGGTAAAACCACGCTGTTAAAACTGATGCTGAGCCAGTTGCAGGCGGACAGTGGTCGCGTGCATTGCGGGACAAAGCTGGAGGTGGCCTATTTTGATCAGCACCGTGCCGAGCTTGATCCTGACAGAACCGTGATGGACAACCTGGCTGAAGGTAAGCAGGAAGTGATGGTTAACGGCAAGCCCCGTCATGTTCTGGGCTATTTACAGGACTTCCTGTTCC
Source organism: Phytobacter sp. V91 (assembly GCF_965644225.1). NCBI lineage: Bacteria > Pseudomonadati > Pseudomonadota > Gammaproteobacteria > Enterobacterales > Enterobacteriaceae > Phytobacter > Phytobacter sp. V91. The sequence continues at coordinate 15,409 of NZ_CBFFRJ010000055.1, forward strand.
ATCCAAAACGTGCCATGACGCCTGTCCGGGCATTGTCAGGCGGAGAGCGTAACCGTCTTCTGCTGGCGCGTTTGTTCCTGAAACCCAGTAACTTACTGATCCTCGATGAACCCACCAACGATCTGGATGTTGAAACGCTGGAGCTGCTGGAAGAGCTGATCGATGCCTATCAGGGCACCGTGATGCTGGTGAGCCACGATCGTCAGTTCGTTGATAATACGGTCACTGAATGCTGGATCTTCGAAGGTAATGGCCGCATCGGCCAGTACGTCGGGGGGTATCACGATGCGCGCGGACAGCAATCATCGTCGCAGGCTTTTAAAACACAGGCGGTGAAAAAAGAGTCTGAAGCGCCTGCTGCAAAAGCAGAAACTGTCAAACGCGGCGTGAACAAACTAAGCTATAACCTGCAACGTGAACTGGAACAGCTACCGCAGAAACTTGAAACCCTTGAAGCAGAGCTTGGAGCATTGCAGGCACAAGTGGCGGACAGCAGCTTTTTCAGTCAGCCTCACGATCACACGCAGAAAGTCCTGGCCGAACTGGCTTCGGCGGAGCAGGCGCTGGAAGAAGCGTTTGAACGCTGGGAGTATCTGGAGGCACAGAAAAACGGCGCATAATTCAGGGAGTCAGTATGTGTGAACATCATCATGCCGCGCGTCATATTCTTTGTACGCAATGTGATTTGCTGGTGGCATTGCCAGCGTTGCAACATGGACACAAAGCTGCGTGTCCACGTTGCGGCACCACATTGACCACCCGCTGGGATGAACCAAGGCGGCGTCCTACTGCCTGGGCGCTGGTGGCGTTGTTCATGCTATTTCTGGCCAATCTTTTCCCGTTTGTGAACATGAAAGTCGCAGGAGTCACCAGTGAGGTGACTCTGCTGCAAATTCCTGGCGTGCTTTTCTCTGAGGATTACGCCAGCCTCGGCACCTTCTTTTTACTCTTCGTGCAGTGTGTACCTGCATTTTGCCTGTTGACTGTCCTGTTGCTGGTAAACCGCGTACCTCTGTCGCTGCGCACAAAAATCTTTCTGGCGCGCATTCTCTTCCAGCTAAAAACCTGGGGGATGGCAGAGATTTTCCTCGCCGGGGTGCTGGTTAGCTTTGTGAAACTCATGGCTTATGGCGACGTGGGCGTCGGCAGCAGTTTTATTCCCTGGTGTCTGTTCTGCATCCTGCAATTACGCACGATGCAGTGCGTTGATCGCCACTGGCTGTGGGATGACATTGCCCCGGTGCCGAAGATCAACAAAGCGCCACGTATAGGCGTGCCCGGTATTCATCAGGGATTACGCAGTTGCCCATGCTGTACGGCCATTGTTGATGCGGATAACCCCGTTTGTCCGCGCTGCCACACGACAGGGCATATCCGGCGTAAGCATAGTCTGCAATGGACGATGGCGCTGCTTATTACCTCCATCATGCTTTACCTGCCCGCCAATATTTTGCCGATCATGATAACTGACCTGCTGGGCGATCCTATACCGTCAACCATTCTGGCGGGTGTTGTTTTGCTCTGGAGTGAAGGTTCTTATCCGGTGGCTCTGGTGATTTTCATTGCCAGTATTATGGTGCCGACACTCAAGATGATTGCGATTGCCTGGCTGTGCTGGGATGCGAAAGGGCACGGTCGTCGTGACAGTGAACGTATGCACTTTATTTATGAGATAGTCGAGTTCGTCGGGCGCTGGTCGATGATTGACGTCTTTGTGATTGCGGTGCTGTCAGCGCTGGTCAGGATGGGTGGGTTAATGAACATTTACCCGGCAATGGGGGCGCTGATGTTTTCCCTTGTCGTGATAGTCACAATGTTTGCGGCCATGACGTTCGACCCACGTCTTAGCTGGGACAGAGATCCTGAATCAAGCCATGAGGAGCGGTAAGACATGGAGAATAACAGTGGGGAGGCGAAAGTGCAGAAAGTGAAAAACTGGTCGCCAGTATGGATTTTCCCGATCGTGACGGCCCTTATTGGCGCATGGATCCTCTTTTATCATTACAGCCATCAGGGGCCGGAAGTTACGCTTATCACCACCAATGCCGAAGGGATTATTGGCGGGAAAACAACGATCAAGAGTCGTAGTGTGGACGTCGGCGTCGTTGAAAGCACGACACTTACGGACGATTTAACTCATGTGGAGATCAAAGCGCGCCTCAACACCGGGATGGAAAAACTCCTGCATAATGATTCGGTTTTCTGGGTGGTGAAACCGCAGGTGGGGCGTGAGGGCATCAGTGGGCTTGGAACGTTACTGTCGGGCGCTTACATTGAGCTCCAGCCGGGCAAAAAAGGCAGTCAGCCGGAACAGTACACCCTTCTGGACTCGCCACCGCTTGCTCCGCCGGATGCTAAAGGGATCCGTGTGATTCTCGACAGCAAAAAAGCAGGTCAGCTCTCGCCGGGCGATCCGGTGCTGTTCCGCGGTTATCGCGTTGGATCGGTTGAGACCAGTACCTTCGATCCGCAAAAACGCACTATTTCCTATCAGTTGTTTATTAACGCTCCCAACGACAGGCTGGTGACCAGTAACGTTCGCTTCTGGAAGGACAGTGGGATCGCGGTTGATCTTACCTCTGCCGGAATGCGCGTGGAAATGGGCTCAATCAGTACGTTGTTCGGCGGTGGCGTCAGTTTTGATATCCCTGAAGGGTCGGAACTGGGCGAACCGGTGGCAGAGAAAACGGCGTTTACCCTGTTTGACGACCAGCGCAGCATTCAGGAGTCTCTCTATACCGAACATATCGATTATCTGATGTTCTTCAAGGACTCCATTCGCGGCCTGCAGCCGGGCGCTCCGGTTGAGTTTCGTGGTATCCGACTGGGGACGGTCGAGAAAGTCCCGTACTTTACTCCGGATATGCGCCAGAAGCTGAACGATGATTACCGGATACCGATTCTGGTTCGTATTGAACCTGAACGTATTTCCAGCCAGTTTGGTGGCGATGCCGATGTTGCCGCACATCTAAATGAGCTGATGAAACGTGGCCTGCGCGCGGCGCTGAAGACCGGCAATATCGTGACCGGCGCGTTGTATGTCGATCTCGACTTCTATCCGAAAGCGCCAGCGGTGAATGAGTTGCCTGAATTTGGCGGTCACCGGATTATTCCAACGGTCAGCGGCGGTCTTGCGCAAATTCAGCAACGCCTGATGGATACCCTGGATAAGATCAACAATCTGCCGCTTAACCCGATGATCGAGCAGGCGACTAATACGTTGAGCGAAAGCCAGCAGACCATGCGCCGTTTGCAGACGACGCTGGATAATCTCAACAAAATAACGGCCAGCCAGTCGATGCAGCAATTGCCTGCGGATATGCAAGGTACGCTGCGCGAACTGAACCGCAGTATGCAGGGCTTCCAGCCAGGTTCCGCGGCGTATAACAAGATGGTGGCTGATATGCAGCGTCTGGACCAGGTATTGCGTGAGCTGCAGCCGGTACTTAAAACGCTAAACGAGAAGAGCAACGCCCTGGTCTTTGAATCGAAGGGCAAAGAGGATCCGCAGCCGAAGAGGGCGAAAGAATGAAGAAAGGAGCAGTAGCACTTCTGGCGGTCTTACTGACCGCCTGCAGCGCGGGTGGCGACAACAAGAGTTATTACCAGTTGCCTTCGCCTCAGCAGTCTACAGCAAGGCCTGCAGAGATGCGTGAACAGCGCCTGCTGTGGGTTGAACAGGTTAACGTGCCTGATTATCTTGCCGGCAATGGCGTGGTTTATCAGACCTCAGAAGTAAAGTACGTTATTGCGGCAAACAATTTATGGGCGAGTCCTCTGGATCAGCAGTTAAGAACGACGCTGGTGACCAATCTGAGCAACCAACTGCCGGGCTGGGTAGTGGCTTCGCAGCCGCTTGGCAGCGTTCAGGATACTTTAAATGTCACGATAACGGGCTTCCATGGACGGTATGACGGGCGGGTTATCGTCAGCGGCGAATGGTTACTGAATCATCGCGGGCAATTATCCAGACGGCCATTCCATATCGAAATGAAACAGCAGCAGGATGGCTATGATGAGATGGTCAAGGTGCTGGCCCTGGCCTGGCAGCAGGAAGCGGCCAGTATCGCGGATGAAATTAAGCGCCTGCAATAAATTACATTGATGATTTACACTGACCGCCAGCCTGCAAAGGGTGGCGGTTTTTTTGTTTTTCACTCAGCCGGTTACTTGTACTGGCATACATTTTTTGTACAAATAATCTTTTTTACAGGTCACATTTATGACAATGGCGTGAATTTTGCGCATTGACGACGCTCTCTATCCAGGGTATTCGTAGCCTGTGGTTGCACAATTAGTGACCATTGTTTTCTTTTCCACCAGATCAAAAAATGAGGGAAACGAGGCATGAAGAGACAAAAACGTGATCGCCTGGAACGGGCACATCAACGTGGATATCAGGCCGGTATTACTGGACGGCCAAAAGAAATGTGTCCTTATCAGACGCTGAATCAGAGGTCCTATTGGCTGGGAGGCTGGCGAGAAGCCATGGAAGACAGGGCTGTAATTGCCTGATTCTGTCTCTTTAGAAAAAGAAACCTCCGCACAGCGGAGGTTTCGCGCTTAGTAGCCCTGGGATTAGAAAGAAGAGGTATCCTGGAACAGGCCCACTTTCAAATCTGTTGCCGTATAAATAACACGGCCATCTACCAGTACTTCACCATCAGCCAGACCCATCACCAGACGACGGTTAATGACACGTTTGAAGTGAATACGGTAAGTGACTTTCTTCGCGGTCGGCAGAACCTGGCCGGTGAATTTCACTTCACCTACGCCCAGTGCGCGGCCTTTACCTTCGGCACCCAGCCAGCCCAGATAGAAGCCAACCAGCTGCCACATAGCGTCGAGACCCAGGCAGCCAGGCATCACCGGATCGCCAATAAAATGACAGCCGAAGAACCACAGCTCCGGATTAATATCCAGTTCGGCCTCTACATAGCCTTTGTCCAAATTGCCACCGGTTTCGGTCATTTTGACCACACGGTCCATCATCAGCATGCTCGGAGCGGGCAACTGCGGGCCTTTCGCTCCGAAAAGCTCTCCGCGACCAGAGGCAAGAAGGTCTTCTTTTGTATAGGATTCGCGTTTATCTACCATGTTCTCAGTAAGCCTTATTGTGAGTTTCGGACGCAGGATAGCTAACACGTGTACGCTGAACAAGTCCGATCAGTTTGGACTGAACCAGCTAAGCCAGCGCAGCGGCCACGGATAACGATGACGCGGATCCTGTTGCGTCGCTTGTGCAATACGTTCGAGGATTGTCTGCTTTAGCGTAGTCTGTCCTTCCTCATCCCACATTAATTGCATAAGCAGAGGCAGAGCATCCATCACATCTTCAATCGCCCAGACCGAGAACTGACCAGCTTCAACTGCTTGCAACAACTCTGCATTCAGGCACAGATGACGCACGTTGGCGGCCGGAATGATGACGCCCTGTTTACCGTCCAGCCCGCGACTCTGGCAAATGGCAAAGAAGCCTTCAATTTTTTCATTCAGCCCACCTACGGGCTGAGAACGACCGAATTGATCGACAGAACCCGTAATGGCGATACTTTGGCTCACCGGAACTTCAGCAAGAGCGCTGATCAACGCGCACAGCTCTGCCATAGAAGCGCTGTCGCCATCGACTTCACTGTAGGACTGCTCAAAGGTTAACGAAGCGGAGAAGGGGATCTGTTGCTCAAGTTCAAGCTCAGACATTAAAAATGCCTGCATGATCATCATGCCTTTCGCATGAATATTGCCGCCCAGTTCAGCTTTACGCTCAATATCATTGAATTCGCCGTCACCGATATGCACCACACAGCTGATACGCGAAGGTTCGCCAAATGCGCGAGGGTGGCCCGGGAATTCGATAACCGAAAGGGCGTTAATCTGGCCTACACACTCGCCTTCCGTTTCAATCAGGATCTGTTCGAGCAGGATTTCGTCCTGCATGCGTTCCGCAAGGAAGCCTTCACGCCACTCTCGTTGCGTGAGCATAGTGGTGAAGTCACCGGCGTTAAAAGTGGCGTCATCGGTGATAGCCGCCACCTCATGCAACTGGCGTGTGAGCCACAGGACGCTAAGCGGCAGTGTCTCCTGATCGCCCGTATAACGAACGGCCTCACGGATCAGAACCGGCCAGGCATCAACAGCGGGTGAGGGGAGTCCGGCACTTTGGGCAATCAGTAATACCCACTGACACCAGAGCGCCATGCTTTGCGCATCGGCAATCTGCAAACTCTCTTCATATTCACTGTAGATGGATTGCGCTGCCAGCTCCGGCTCCATTTCCTGAAAATCAGCAAGTGAATCGCGCTCACCAACCAGAATGACTTTAAGATCCAGTGGCATAGATGGCACCGAAACCGGCAGTGGGCGCGATTCGTCAAACGAGATCCAGTCAAAACGGCGGCGGGTAACCATCGCTTTTAAACGCATCCACAGCAGTGGTTGCGCCAGAAGAGTGCGCAGGGAGATAACGAGTACGCCGCCATTGGCTTCGTGCACCAGACCTGGTTGCAGCGTCACTTCGTGGTTAAACTGGCGTAAGCAGCCGAATAACTGTTCTGCTTCAACCCAGTCTGCAATGACCACCTGGCCTTTACCCGCAAAACTTGCTTGCGTATCCACCGCAGGTGTAAAGGCAATAGTTGCCCCGTTAACCTGATAGTCACCGCCAAAAAATTGCGTCTGTTCGGGCAGTAAATCTTGCGCAGCCTCAGCCAGGAGGCTGAGATATTCAGCCTCTTCTGAAGCTTTCGCCAGCATAAAGCGCGAGGCAGACGACGGATGAAGCAGTTGCTCCAGCGCGTACTGTAATCGGGGTTGGGTATCGCCAAGGAAAAAAGCGGTCTCGTCGGTTAATACGGACTGCGCGAAGATCTCCTGATGGCTGGTGGTATCAGGGATCAGTTCATTCCATTCAAGTTTTGTAATGGTCAAAGTCGTTTTTTTAGTCTGATGTAAAGGGCGGGATTATACCGTAAACGGCTGTACAGCACACACCGATTACGTGTTTTCCCTTTGCTGAATTGCGGCTGAGACAGGCAGAATGTGATTTCTTTTCAGCAGAGAAGAAAAAAACTGATATTCTGAACAGAGTTACACGGTAACGTTGAGAGCACAATGAAATATCAACAACTCGAAAACCTTGAAAGCGGCTGGAAGTGGAAGTATCTGGTGAAAAAGCACCGTGAGGGTGAGCTTATCACGCGATATATAGAAACCAGTGCAGCTGAAGAAGCTGTCGATTTATTGTTGACCCTCGAAAATGAGCCCGTACAGGTGAATGCATGGATTGAGAAGCATATTAATGAGTCTCTGATCAATCGCATGAAACAAACGATACGAGCGCGGCGTAAACGCCATTTCAATGCTGAACATCAGCACACGCGTAAAAAATCCATCGATCTTGAATTTGTTGTCTGGCAACGTCTGGCTGGCCTTGCGCAGCGTCGGGGCAAAACCCTTTCTGAGACGGTTGTGCAATTAATTGAAGATGCAGAACACAAAGAAAAATACGCGACGACGATGACATCGCTCAAGCTGGATTTGCAGGCACTCTTGGGTAAAGAGTAGCGCCTCTGAATTTATGGCAATAAAAAACCCCGCCAGGCGGGGTTTTTTTATGAGACGTGAGACTTAAGCCTGCGGCTGAGTCACAACGTCTTTGCTGCCTTTAACTTCGATCTCTACGCGACGATCCGGTGCCAGGCAATCGATCAGCGCAGGGCGCGCTTTCACGTTGTCACAGGTAGAACCGGTAACAGGGTTGGATTTACCCATGCCACGTGCGGAGATTTTGTCAGCCGGGATACCTTTAGAGATCAGGTAATCAACCACGGACTGAGCACGTTTCTCAGACAGAGTCTGGTTGTAAGCGTCAGAACCGATGCGGTCAGTGAAGCCCAGAACAACAACAGAACCGTCTTTCGGATCCAGGTTGCTCAGCTGGCTGTACATCTGATCCAGCGCCTGCTGACCTTCTGGTTTCAGGGTCGCTTTGTTGAAGTTGAACAGCACGTCAGAACGCAGAGTGAAGTGCTTGGTCTGTACTTCTGGAGCCGGTGCCGGAGCTGCTACGATCGGTGCAGCATCTTCCTGCTGGCCGAAACGGTAGGAAACACCTACGCTCAGCATGCCGTTGTCCGGACGGGTACCAACGGTAGCTGCATCACCGATGTTGTTAACCCACTGGTATTCCAGACGGGTAGCGATATCACGGGTAACTGCCCACTCAACGCCACCAGCAAATACCGGGGAAACGCCAGTGTCGTGAGCTTTGTAACGGTCGCCAGCATCGTTAGCTTTAGCATCTGCACGCCAAACCATACCACCCAGACGGGTGTAGATGTCCAGGTCGTCAGTTACCGGGTAACCCAGTTTAGCTGTCAGCTGAACGCCCTGAGCCTTGAACGCACCGTTTACGTTGTCGCCTTTGTAAGGCATACGACCCAGCCAGTCATAACCCATTTCAAAACCAACGTACGGGTTAACCTGATAGCCACCGAACGCACCAGCACCAAGTTGGTTTTCGTGAGTCGGGCCATCGTTCTGGAATATTGCACCGGTATCGTGGAACTGAGACCAACCCAGTTTACCACCTGTATACCAGGTATTGTCTTTCGGAGCGGCCTGCGCTACGGTAGCGAAACCAGCCAGTGCCACTGCAATCGCGATAGCTGTCTTTTTCATTTTGCGCCTCGTTATCATCCAAAAATCGCCATGGAATTCTCTAAGAGAAATCACGGTTAAATCCTTCACCGGGGGAATTGCTCGCTTGTCACTCAGCAGATATCTTCACGATATCTTTGTCTTATGCTGAGCACCCCTGGCGATGTAAAGTCTACAACGTAGTTGGAAACTTACAAGTGTGAACTCCGTCAGGCATATGAAAAAAAAAGCTTTGTATAGGCAATATTTAACATTTCAGCGCGAGCGATCATCCGCCCTGAAACCGCGAAAGGCGCGGAGCACATGACCTGGCGCGAAATTTAGTTAATGAAGCTGTAAAAGCTACCGGTAATAAAATTACAGCCAGGATTTATCTTAATTTTACTCAATGATACAAATTTGAGTGAATTTTTATCCCGGAATGCTGTCTCGCTCCATGCTGATCCAGACGAACCGGTCGCATCACGAAGCCGATCGCATTACCTTCCTCTGCCGCCATGGCCAGCTGATGGTGCTCTTCATCGCTAAGCTCCTCTGCATGCCAGCCAATAACTACGCTGTAATTGCCGGTGCGTAGCGCTCTCGTCATCGATTCCAATGTCATGCAGGGTGACAACTGGCTAATTTGCATTACTTTAGTCAGAGGTAAGCCTGCGGACTGAACCCACTCACGACTGAGTTTTTGTTGTGGCGTGAGCCAGAGCTGCCAGCGGGATTGCTGCCCCAGTTGCTGCAACAGCGGTAATAACAGTAGTTGTGTCATTCCGGGCTGGTCTTCACGATATACCACTTCACTGATAAGCCCTGTTGGGGCGCCGGTGGTTTTCGCATGAGGCGCGGAAATAAATTGTGTTGAACGGTGAGTACGGCTTAATGAGTGGTACATGATCAACCCAGCCCTGTTGGTTACTGTATGTTTATACAGTAACTCTGTAACGTTCAAAGATCAACCTCATTTTCTGAAAGCTTCTCGCAAATTTGTCGCATGACCATCAGTTGCTACAAAATTGTCTTGCTGCGCAAAGCACACTTGCCTATGTTTCTGAATAACGGATCCGTTAACAGTAATGATATTTTTACTCCATGATTTTAAAGGAATAATCATGAAAAGCGTCTCTTATCAAAGGATCTATTTATCCCAGGAATATCTTGCCCCTTTGGGTGAAATTCAGTCCCGCGCCCTTTTTGGAGGCTATAGCCTCTCCGTTGATAACATCGTCTTCGCCATGATTTCTAAAGGTGAGCTGTACCTGAGGATGTGTGAAGAAAGTGCGCAATATACAGTAAAACGGCAGCCTCCTTTGTTGATGTACAGGAAGCGTGGACGGGACGTGCTGCTGAATTACTATTTTGTTGATGAGCATCTGTGGCGTGACATACCGATGCTGGTACGCCTCTCATTCTGTTCTCTCGATGCCGCTCGCTCTGAAATTCAGCAACGTAAGGCGATTTCCCGACTGAAAGATCTGCCTAACCTGACGTTTCAGCTCGAAACGCTCCTGTGTGAGGCTGGCGTCAGTGATGCAAAAATGCTGCGCTTGCTGGGGGCGAAAGTCTGTTGGCTGCGTATTAAGAAAATGAACAAGCATCTTGGCATCAAAGTATTGCTGGCGCTGGAAGGCGCTATCTTTGGACTTCATGAAGCAGCACTCCCGGCGTTCAGACGCCAGGAGTTGATTGACTGGTACAACACCTTAGACAACAAGGTATGGGAAAATTAGGACAGGACCTGTTTCTGCAAGTGGCACATCTCGGGCAGCAGAGCAATTAACAGCCCAATTTGTTGCAGGACCAGAGGCTCTTTGCTGTCAGGGCGGGGTTCAAGATGCTTTATGCGTCGGGACAAATCCGCCAGCGTTAATTGCACGCGCTCCTCATCGGCAGGCTGGTGGTGCAGCGCGTCATCGACATAGCACACGGCATCGTCCAGCAGCTGCAAAATCGCCGGGTGCGTTAATTGTTCACGATGTGCGCCCAGAGCAGAAATATAGCTGGTAAAGGTGTGGTTGAGGCAGAGAAGGCGAAATGCCACGTCGCGTTGCTCTGCTGTTGTACCGGGCTCTGACGCCATATTAGAGACGACGGATGCCAGCTCTGCATCACGATTGTAAGCACTTCTGCGGGCAATTCGGTAAGACAGGCGGTTATCTCGTCCCTGATGATACTGTTCAAGAATCGCATCCAGATAGCGGCAGTTGGCGTTAAATGCCTGCTCTGTTACCCGCGGCAGATTACGAAAACGCCAGTCTGGCCAGATAAAACTCACCGCCCCCCAGGCGATCGCACAGCCTATCAGGGTATCGATGATTCGCGGAATAGCAACTTCAAACCCTTCGCCCAGTAAATTGAAGCACAGCAGTACCAGAAGGGTGATAAACATCGTCGCCTGCGCATACTGAATAAGGCGAAACGCAAAGAAGAGCACGCCGGTTATCACAATTAAAATCAGTTGTCCTTCAAGGGAAGGAACAAAATAGAGCACTGGTAAACCTAACGCGATCCCCGCCAGCGTCCCAACAATACGCAAAGTCAGACGGTGGCGAGTGGCATTGTAGTTTGGCTGGCAAACAAACAGGCTGGTGAGCAGAATCCAGTATCCATGGTGCAGACTCATGGCCTGAATAACGCCGTAACCTGCGCAAAGCACAACGGACATTCGCACCGCATGGCGGAACAGCGCAGACTCCGGGGTGAGGTTATTGCGTAGCCGCAACCAGATATCACTCATCCCATGCAGGCTGTCATCTGCCAGCATATTTTCCGTTTCATTGTGCGCCGGGGTCTGCGGTTGTCCTGACTCGATCGAAGCCAGTTGCGCATCAATGGCTCGCAGGTTATCCAGTAGAAAGCCCAGTGCCTTGACGGATTCCGCAGGCGGTGTCGCACTGGCGCGAACCCTGTCGAGTGCGGCATCAAGATGGATAAACGCCCGTTCGAAACGTTTGTCATGCTGATAAGGTGCGCGCAGCAGTATTGCGCGAGCCAGCAGCGCACAGGCCTGAGACTGCTGCGAGATCAGCCGCTGAAAGCGAAACATGATATCGCTGTAGCGAAAATGCTCGCGTAAGGCCTGATACTGAATATGTGATGAACTGGCGCGCTCGTGAATATCCTGTGCGGCAAAATAGTAATGCAGCGTACGGCGGGTACCTCGCTGACCGCGATCACCCCGAAGGCGGGTCAGCAGGGAAGATTTGGTCTGATTTAAGGTGGTCACCAGTTGCCCGTTCGCCAGCGCCAGCTCATATAAAGGCGCCTGACTCTCATCTTCGATATCCGGGTCAAAAAGACGAGATTTCAGTTCCAGATAATGGGCAAGCTGCTCATAACAGCGCGCGAGATTGTCCTGTAACGGGCGGATGGGGAAAACCAGATGGCCTGCCAGCGTCAACAGATTAAACCAGACGGCACCCGCCAGCAGGAGCAGCGGCTGCTGATACCACTGGTCATAAAGTGATGTTCCCAGCATGGTGTAGATAGCAATAAGCAACGCGCCAAAAGCGATGGTTGCATAGCGCTGACCAAGGCCACCGAGCAGAATAAAGCCGATGGTGGAGATGACAAGGCCTGGGGCAAACAGCCAGGGCCAGGGAAACAACAGCTCGACCGAGGCCGATGCAATAAAAAACGAGATCAGGGTGATTATCAGATTACGTAGCCGGCCAGTGAGGCGATCGTCGAGGTCGGCGAGCGCTGCAGCCACAACGCCCAGCGTCAACGGGATAGTCAGCTTGACCTCATCCAGTAACCATGGCAGCGCTGCTGTGCCACTCAGCGCAATAAAAATGCGCACGTTATAAAGCCAGGCGCTGTTCCATGTGTAACGGCGTAGCAAAGGACTTAGCATGAAGTCGACATCCTGTTACTGAAAACGGCGGCGGGCGTTTGCTTCGCGAGCGGCGCGGGCGACTTCAACAGAAACGACCCGGCGACCTACCGGCCAGACGGCAATGGCGGCGATTTTAAAATTCGCCACACCCACCGGAATACCAATAATGGTGATGCATTGTGCGATACCGGCAACAATGTGCATCACGCAGAGCCACCAGCCAAACAGTACAAACCAGACGAGGTTTAACACCGTGCCTCCGGCATTGAGTAGAGAATTTTTTGCCCCCGGTTCCAGTTCATCCACATGAACCGCTTCATTGCCCCATGGGATCAAGGACAGCTTGGTTATCTCCCAACAGGAACGTGTGAGTGGCAGAGTAATGATGAGCACCACGCTTGCCACTGTCGCTATCAGCCAGCCGAGTGTTGTGGCAAAGCCTCCAAGAACAAAATTCAGAATATTCAAAACAGTGCGCATAAGCCCTCGCAATCATCCAGTGAGTTAAGCCTGCGGACAATTGTAATGATTTTTTAAACTGGAGCACGTTTTCTCTGACGGTTACACTGACAAGTAAAGCCATATGTTGAGAAACGACGAGTGATGGAACTAAAAGCAACTGCATTGGGAAAACGTCTGGCGCAGCATCCTTACGACCGGATCGCTCTGCTTAATGCAGGGGTGAAGGTTTCTGGCGATCGTCATGAGTACCTTATTCCTTTCAACCAGTTACTGACCATTGAGTGTAAGCGTGGGCTGGTGTGGGGGGAGCTCGAATTTGTCCTTAGCGACAGTAAAGTGGTACGTCTGCATGGGACGGAGTGGGCCGAAACTCAGCGATTTTATCAGCATCTGAATGAACGCTGGCAGAACTGGAGTCGCGAAATGAGCGAGGTGGCGGCTGGCGTACTCTCTGCTCAACTTGATGCTATTTCTGGTCGGGTAAATAGCGCCGCATGGCTGACACGCGCGCAACTCTCGGGGCTAAAGCAGCAATTGCTGAGTGCATTCGATGCGTTGCCGGTGCCGCAACGTCGACTTGAGACCTTCGACAACTGCCGCGAGCTGTGGCGACAATGCCAGGCATGGCTGCATGATACCGAAGGGCGACGGGAAGCGCATAATCAGGCCTGGACCGAGGATATGCTCGTTCAGTACGCCCCCTTCTTTAAAGAGATTGAATCTTCACCATTGAACCCCGCTCAGGCCCGTGCGGTGGTCAATGGCGAGCACTCCCTGCTGGTGTTAGCCGGAGCGGGAAGCGGTAAAACGTCGGTGCTGGTGGCGAGAGCGGGTTGGTTACTGGCGCGAGGCGAGGCCTCAGCCGATCAAATTCTGTTACTCGCATTTGGGCGCAAAGCCGCGCAGGAGATGGATGAACGTATTCGTGAACGGTTGCATACCGAAGACGTCACCGCGCGAACTTTCCACGCACTTGCGCTCAGTATTATCCAGCAGGGCGGCAAAAAAGCCCCCACCATCAGCGAACTCGAAAGCGATACTAAGGCCCGACAAACACTGTTGCTCGATAACTGGCGGCAGCAGTGCGCTGAAAAAAAATCCCAGGCCAACGGCTGGCGGCAATGGCTGAATGACGAATTAGCCTGGGACGTGCCGGAAGGGGAGTTCTGGCATGACAAGGCCGTACAGCGCCGCATTGCCCCGCGTCTGGAGCGCTGGATAAGCCTGGTGCGTATGCACGGCGGCAGCCAGGCCGAGTTAATCGAAGGGGCGGAGGAAGAGATCCGCCCTCTGTTCAGTAAACGCATCAAATTGCTGGCGCCGCTGCTGAAAGCCTGGAAAGCCGCGCTGAAGGCCGAAAATGCCGTCGATTTCTCCGGACTGATTCATCAGGCGGTAGCCGTGCTGGACAAGGGGCGTTTTGTTAACCCGTGGAAACACATTCTGGTGGACGAGTTTCAGGATATCTCTCCCCAGCGGGCTGCGCTTCTGGCGGCGTTACGGCGGCAGAACTCGCAAACGACCTTGTTCGCTGTCGGTGATGACTGGCAGGCCATTTATCGGTTTAGCGGCGCCCAGCTCTCTCTCACCACCGCTTTTCAGGACTATTTCGGCGAAGGGGATCAGTGTGCCCTGGACACCACTTACCGTTTTAACTCGCGCATTGGTGAAGTGGCTAACGCTTTTATCCAGAAGAACCCGCATCAGTTGGCTAAGCCCCTTAACAGCCTGATGGTGGGGGATAAAAATGCAGTGACCTTGTTGGCTGAAGAACAACTGGACGCGCTGCTCGACAAGCTTAGCGGCTATGCGACGCCTGAGGATCGCATTCTGGTGCTGGCGCGCTACCACCAGGGAAAACCGGTGAGTCTGGAGAAAGCCGCAACCCGCTGGCCAAAGCTGCAACTGGATTTTATGACCATTCATGCCAGTAAAGGTCAGCAGGCGGAATATGTGATTGTGCTGGGGCTGCATGAAGGGCTGGATGGTTTCCCGGCCCCGGCCAGAGAATCGCTGATCGAGCAGGCTCTGCTGCCAGTACCGGAGAATTTTCCTGATGCCGAAGAGCGGCGCTTGCTTTATGTCGCTATTACGCGGGCGCGCAAAAAAGTCTGGCTGCTGTTTGATAAACAAAACCCATCGCGCTTTGTGGATGAGTTAAAGATACTGAATGTGCCGGTGGCGCGTAAGCCCTGAATAACAGGCGGCCCTGGCCGCCTGCAACTTATTACTTCAGACGCTCAGCGAGGTAGCGTTGATAATCCGGGATCAGGATATCGACGCTTTCATCGAAATGGGGGGACTGAATAATTAAATCGGCGGTAGACAGGTTTGTGGCAACAGGAATATTCCAGACGGTGGCCAGACGCAGCAGCGCTTTGACGTCCGGATCGTGCGGCACGGCATTCAGCGGGTCCCAGAAGAAAATCAATACATCAATTTTGCCCTCAGAAATCAGCGCACCCACCTGCTGATCCCCGCCCATCGGGCCGCTCAGCATCGCATGTACGTCAAGCCCGGTCGCGCGCTGAATAAGATTACCGGTGGTCCCGGTGGCATAAAGCTCATGCTTTGCCAGTTGAGGCTGATGGCGTTCAACCCATGACATCAGCATTTGTTTACAGTGGTCATGCGCCACCAGCGCAATGCGCTTGCGCACCGGTAAAGAGCGAGTCGTCAGTTCCATAATCCAGTTCCGTTATTAATCTTCGCTACAGATTACTGGAAGCGCCTGATGCTGCAAGAGAAGTCAGTGAAAAAAAACGATGCGACGAATGATATGTTAACTGGCGCACTTTCAGGACGGTGGTTGTTGCTTCACCCATTGCATAAAACGATCCCGTGTTTGCGGATCGGCCTGCTGATACCAGTACTTAAGTCGTTGTTCGGTGAGGGTTTGCGATTGTGCGGGCGGCATATCAAGCTCAGATACCCCTGACAGTAAGGTGCTGTCATCAGCGATCATGGACGAAAATTTCGGCAGTGAGGCGTATTTCCCTGCGTTGTTGTAGCGCTCCGTGTCGGCCTCATAATCAATGCCGCCAGGACGTGCAATAATTTCCAGAATATCCAGCTTAACCGGAACAGGCGTCGCATTGCCGTCCAGCAGGGCGATGTGGGGGGTAGCATTAAACCGATCGGCCTCTTTTGGCGAACTCAGCGACGGCAGGCTGAAGTTGACCTGAGCCACGTATTGGGTATTGAAGGTGGCAATCAGGGGCACTGAGGTGAAAAGGTGTGACCCATTCGTGGGTGAGTTAATGGCCGTTTCCACGCGAAAAACAATCTGATGCAGGCCATTTTCAAGTTCAATACTTTCTGCGCCGCGCAAAAGCGAACTGGATACTTTTTTACCATCCAGTACCAGCAGGTCAATGTCATTGGATAATCGCAGCGTCGTGGCGAAGACCTGCACCGGTAGCAAACAAGAAATAATCACAACCCTCCACCCGGATCTCATAACGCGCTCCTGTCATGGCCTGCCCACCTGTTATCCCGACGTATTCACTTTTGCATATATTTATTAAGGAAGGTGCGATTTAATCGTCAGTTATGAGAACATAAGGCTTTCTTTGCCATAGATTTTTCACGATGCCCGC
>NZ_CBFFRJ010000056.1:0-31351 GCF_965644225.1 Phytobacter sp. V91
ATGGTTGTTACCCTGATCCACCCAATCGCGATGGACGACGGTCTGCGTTTCGCAATCCGTGAAGGCGGCCGTACTGTAGGCGCGGGCGTTGTTGCAAAAGTTATCGCTTAATCGCTGATAACATTTGACGCTATGCGCAAGAAAAGGGCATCATTTGATGCCCTTTTTATACGCTTTCGAATCAGAACCTGGCTCATCAGTGATTTTTTTCTCATAATCATTGCTGAGACAGGCTCTGTAGATAGCGTTAAGTCCGAAATGCGAAAAAGCTTTTCGGTTTGGTTGCCTCGCTCATGCGGGGCAAAAATGTTTGTCTGATTCTTGTAACAGGTTGGTTTATGAGTGCGAATACCGAAGCTCAAGGGAGCGGGCGCGGCCTGGAAGCGATGAAATGGGTTGTTGTTGCTCTACTGCTGATTGCGGCTATTGTTGGCAACTACCTCTATCGTGACATGATGCTACCGGTGCGTGCGCTGGCCGTGGTGATTCTGATTGCTGCAGCGGGTGGTGTCGCGCTGTTAACGACAAAAGGTAAGGCAACCGTTGCTTTTGCCCGTGAAGCGAGAACTGAAGTACGTAAGGTCATTTGGCCAACTCGCCAGGAAACATTGCACACCACATTGATCGTAGCTGCGGTAACTGCGGTTATGTCACTTATTTTGTGGGGGCTGGATGGTATTCTGGTTCGCCTCGTTTCCTTTATCACTGGCCTGAGGTTCTGAGATGTCTGAAGCTCCTAAAAAGCGCTGGTACGTCGTGCAGGCGTTTTCCGGTTTTGAAGGCCGCGTAGCAACATCGCTGCGTGAGCATATCAAATTACACAATATGGAAGAGTTGTTTGGTGAAGTCATGGTGCCGACCGAAGAAGTGGTCGAAATCCGTGGCGGCCAGCGTCGCAAAAGCGAACGTAAATTCTTCCCAGGCTACGTGCTGGTTCAGATGGTTATGAACGACGCGAGCTGGCACCTGGTACGCAGCGTACCGCGCGTTATGGGCTTCATCGGTGGTACTTCCGATCGTCCGGCACCTATCAGCGACAAAGAAGTTGATGCGATCATGAACCGCCTGCAGCAGGTGGGTGATAAACCGCGTCCGAAAACGCTGTTCGAACCGGGTGAAATGGTCCGCGTTAGCGACGGTCCGTTTGCTGACTTTAACGGTGTGGTTGAAGAAGTCGATTACGAGAAGTCTCGTCTTAAAGTGTCTGTTTCAATCTTCGGTCGTGCGACCCCGGTTGAGCTGGACTTTGCTCAGGTTGAAAAGGCCTAAGCAGGCGATCAAAAAAGCGACGATTTAACCGTTGCACAAGGCGCGAGATTGGCATACAATTTCGCGCCTTTTGTTTTTATGGGTTCAGCCCGTAAAACGTATTTAACCGGGGAGCCTTCGGGCGTTATTACCCAAACGAGGATTTTACAATGGCTAAGAAAGTACAAGCCTACGTCAAGCTGCAGGTTGCAGCTGGTATGGCGAACCCGAGCCCACCGGTTGGTCCGGCTCTGGGTCAGCAGGGTGTTAACATCATGGAATTCTGTAAAGCGTTTAACGCCAAAACTGATTCCATGGAAAAAGGTCTGCCAATTCCGGTTGTTATTACCGTTTACGCTGACCGTTCTTTCACTTTCGTTACCAAAACGCCTCCGGCAGCAGTTCTGCTGAAGAAAGCTGTTGGTATCAAGTCTGGTTCCGGCAAGCCGAACAAAGACAAAGTGGGCAAAATCTCCCGCGCTCAGCTGCAGGAAATCGCTCAGACTAAAGCCGCGGACATGACTGGTGCTGATATTGAAGCGATGACTCGCTCAATCGAAGGTACTGCACGTTCCATGGGCCTGGTAGTGGAGGATTAAGAAATGGCTAAACTGACCAAGCGCATGCGCGTGATCCGTGACAAAGTTGATGCAACTAAACAGTACGACATCAACGAAGCCATTGCTCTGCTGAAAGAGCTGGCCACCGCTAAATTCGTAGAAAGCGTAGACGTTGCTGTTAACCTCGGCATCGACGCGCGTAAATCTGACCAGAACGTACGTGGTGCAACTGTACTGCCGCACGGTACTGGCCGTTCCGTTCGCGTAGCCGTATTTACCCAGGGCGCAAACGCTGAAGCTGCTAAAGCTGCTGGCGCTGAACTGGTAGGTATGGAAGATCTGGCTGACCAGATCAAAAAAGGCGAAATGGACTTCGACGTTGTTATTGCTTCTCCGGATGCAATGCGCGTTGTTGGTCAACTGGGTCAGATCCTGGGCCCACGTGGCCTGATGCCAAACCCGAAAGTTGGTACTGTAACTCCAAACGTTGCTGAAGCGGTTAATAACGCTAAAGCAGGTCAGGTTCGTTACCGTAACGACAAAAACGGCATCATTCACACCACCATCGGTAAAGTGGATTTTGACGCTGACAAACTGAAAGAAAACCTGGAATCCCTGCTGGTTGCGCTGAAAAAAGCAAAACCAACTCAGGCGAAAGGCGTGTACATCAAGAAAGTTAGCATCTCCACCACCATGGGTGCAGGTGTTGCAGTTGACCAGGCTGGCCTGAGCGCTGCTGCAAACTAATACCTTTACGTGGGTGGTGGATTTGTCTACAATCTTACCCCCACGTTGCTAACGAACGTTAGCAGGTAAAAAGATTTGTTCGTTGGAGCCTGGCCTATCCAGGCCTCCGTCGAAGACCGCAGGTGTTTCGCAAGAAACTTAATCCCCTGCGTAGACGGTGACAGAACGCTAAGATTATTTTTGGATACTCTGGCTTGTTTCTGCTCACCGTATTAAGACGCTTATTCCGTTGGAATGAGTGAAGTGAGTTCCAGAACATTTTGTTCTGGCAAACATCCAGGAGCAAAGCTAATGGCTTTAAATCTTCAAGACAAACAAGCGATTGTTGCTGAAGTCAGCGAAGTAGCCAAAGGCGCGCTGTCTGCAGTAGTTGCGGATTCCCGTGGCGTAACTGTAGACAAAATGACCGAACTGCGTAAAGCAGGTCGCGAAGCCGGCGTATACATGCGTGTTGTTCGTAACACCCTGCTGCGTCGTGTTGTTGAAGGTACTCAGTTTGAGTGCCTGAAAGACGCGTTCGTTGGTCCGACCCTGATTGCATATTCTATGGAACACCCGGGCGCTGCTGCTCGTCTGTTCAAAGATTTCGCGAAAGCGAATGCAAAATTTGAGGTCAAAGCTGCAGCCTTTGAAGGTGAGTTGATCCCGGCATCGCAAATCGATCGCCTGGCAACCCTGCCGACCTACGAAGAAGCAATTGCACGCCTGATGGCAACCATGAAAGAAGCTTCGGCTGGCAAACTGGTTCGCACTCTGGCTGCTGTACGCGATGCGAAAGAAGCTGCTTAATCGCAGTTATCTTTGTAAAGCATCTGCTTACGTATAAACTTATTCTGATTTTCAGGAACAATTTAAATGTCTATCACTAAAGATCAAATCATTGAAGCAGTATCCGCTATGTCCGTAATGGACGTTGTTGAGCTGATCTCTGCAATGGAAGAAAAATTCGGTGTTTCCGCTGCTGCTGCTGTAGCTGTAGCTGCTGGCCCGGCTGAAGCTGCTGAAGAAAAAACTGAATTCGACGTGATTCTGAAAGGTATCGGCGCGAACAAAGTTGCTGTAATCAAAGCAGTTCGCGGCGCAACTGGCCTGGGTCTGAAAGAAGCTAAAGACTTGGTAGAATCTGCACCTGCTGCCCTGAAAGAAGGCATCAGCAAAGACGACGCAGAAGCACTGAAAAAATCCCTGGAAGAAGCTGGCGCTGAAGTTGAAGTTAAATAAGCCAACCTTTCCGGTTGCAGCCTGAGTAATCAGGCTGATGGCTGGTGACTTTTTAGTCACCAGCCTTTTTGCGCTGTAGGGTACCGGTAGCATTTCTCACTGTTTGACTACGGGTTACCTGTTCAATGTTTGTTTCTATCTATGACTTAATATACTGCGGCAGAGCGCATGTTCTGTGTAAACCGCAATGAAATGATTTAAGCGTGATAGCAACAGATATTGCGGAAAGTTTTCTATTTTCCGATCAACAAAATGGTGTTGCATAAACTGTCCATTTGCCGGGCAGAGTGGGTCGACTTGTCAGCGAGCTGAGGAACCCTATGGTTTACTCCTATACCGAGAAAAAACGTATTCGTAAGGATTTTGGTAAACGTCCACAAGTTCTGGACATTCCATATCTCCTTTCTATCCAGCTTGACTCGTTCCAGAAGTTCATCGAGCAAGATCCTGAGGGCCAGTACGGTCTGGAAGCTGCTTTCCGCTCCGTATTCCCAATCAAAAGCTACAGCGGCAATTCGGAGCTGCAATACGTCAGCTATCGTCTTGGCGAACCAGTTTTTGATGTAAAAGAATGTCAGATCCGCGGCGTGACCTATTCGGCACCGCTGCGCGTAAAACTGCGTCTGGTGATCTACGAGCGCGAAGCGCCGGAAGGCACAGTTAAAGACATTAAAGAACAAGAAGTCTACATGGGTGAAATTCCGCTCATGACAGACAACGGTACCTTTGTTATCAACGGTACTGAGCGTGTTATCGTTTCCCAGCTGCACCGTAGCCCAGGCGTCTTCTTTGACTCCGATAAGGGTAAAACCCACTCTTCGGGTAAAGTGCTGTATAACGCGCGCATCATTCCTTACCGTGGTTCCTGGCTGGACTTCGAATTCGATCCGAAGGACAACCTGTTCGTACGTATCGACCGTCGCCGTAAACTGCCTGCGACCATTATTCTGCGTGCGCTGAACTACACCACTGAGCAGATCCTTGACCTGTTCTTTGAGAAAGTTGTTTTCGAAATCCGTGATAACAAGCTGCAAATGGAGCTGTTGCCGGAACGTCTGCGTGGCGAAACTGCCTCCTTCGACATCGAAGCGAACGGTAAAATCTACGTAGAAAAAGGCCGTCGCATCACTGCGCGCCATATTCGTCAGTTGGAAAAAGACGAGATTCAGCACATCGAAGTACCGGTTGAGTACATCGCAGGTAAAGTCGTTTCTAAAGACTATATCGACGAATCTACCGGCGAGCTGATCTGCCCGGCGAACATGGAGCTGAGCCTGGATCTGCTGGCGAAGCTGAGCCAGTCCGGCTACAAACGTATTGAGACGCTGTTCACCAACGATCTGGATCATGGCGCGTACATGTCCGAGACCGTGCGCATCGACCCGACTAACGACCGTCTGAGCGCGCTGGTAGAAATCTACCGCATGATGCGTCCTGGCGAGCCGCCGACCCGTGAAGCAGCTGAGACCCTGTTTGAGAACCTGTTCTTCTCTGAAGACCGCTACGATCTGTCTGCTGTAGGTCGTATGAAGTTCAACCGTTCGCTGCTGCGTGACGAGATTGAAGGTTCCGGCATCCTGAGCAAAGACGACATCATTCAGGTTATGCGTAAGCTGATTGGTATTCGTAATGGTCAGGGCGAAGTCGATGATATCGACCACCTCGGCAACCGTCGTATCCGTTCCGTAGGCGAAATGGCGGAAAACCAGTTCCGCGTTGGCCTGGTACGTGTAGAGCGTGCGGTGAAAGAGCGTCTGTCTCTGGGCGATCTCGATACCCTGATGCCTCAGGATATGATCAACGCCAAGCCGATTTCTGCGGCAGTGAAAGAGTTCTTTGGTTCCAGCCAGCTGTCTCAGTTTATGGACCAGAACAACCCGCTGTCTGAGATTACGCACAAACGTCGTATCTCCGCACTCGGCCCGGGCGGTCTGACCCGTGAACGTGCAGGCTTTGAAGTTCGAGACGTACACCCGACTCACTATGGTCGCGTATGTCCTATCGAAACGCCCGAAGGTCCGAACATTGGTCTGATCAACTCCCTGTCCGTGTACGCACAGACTAACGAATACGGTTTCCTTGAGACTCCGTATCGTAAAGTGACCGACGGTGTTGTAACCGACGAAATTCATTACCTGTCTGCTATCGAAGAAGGCAACTACGTTATCGCTCAGGCGAACTCCAACCTGGATGACGAAGGCCACTTTGAAGAAGATCTGGTTACCTGCCGTAGCAAAGGCGAATCCAGCTTGTTCAGCCGCGATCAGGTTGACTACATGGACGTTTCCACCCAGCAGGTGGTTTCCGTCGGTGCGTCTCTGATCCCGTTCCTGGAACACGATGACGCCAACCGTGCATTGATGGGTGCGAACATGCAACGTCAGGCCGTACCAACTCTGCGCGCTGATAAGCCGCTGGTTGGTACCGGTATGGAACGTGCTGTTGCCGTTGACTCCGGTGTAACTGCGGTGGCTAAACGTGGCGGTCTGGTTCAGTACGTGGATGCTTCCCGTATCGTTATCAAAGTTAACGAAGACGAGATGTACCCGGGCGAAGCTGGTATCGACATTTACAACCTGACTAAGTACACCCGTTCTAACCAGAACACCTGTATCAACCAGATGCCGTGTGTCAACCTGGGCGAACCTATTGAACGTGGTGACGTGCTGGCTGATGGTCCTTCAACGGATCTGGGCGAACTGGCGCTTGGTCAGAACATGCGCGTGGCGTTCATGCCATGGAACGGTTACAACTTCGAAGACTCCATCCTCGTTTCCGAGCGTGTGGTTCAGGAAGACCGTTTCACTACCATCCATATTCAGGAACTGGCCTGTGTGTCCCGTGACACCAAGCTGGGGCCGGAAGAGATCACTGCTGACATCCCGAACGTGGGTGAAGCTGCGCTCTCCAAACTGGATGAGTCCGGTATCGTTTACATCGGTGCAGAAGTCACCGGCGGTGACATTCTGGTTGGTAAGGTAACGCCGAAAGGTGAAACCCAGCTGACGCCGGAAGAGAAACTGCTGCGCGCGATCTTCGGTGAGAAAGCGTCTGACGTTAAAGACTCTTCTCTGCGCGTACCGAACGGTGTTTCCGGTACGGTTATCGACGTTCAGGTCTTTACTCGCGATGGCGTAGAAAAAGACAAACGTGCGCTGGAAATCGAAGAAATGCAGCTCAAACAGGCCAAGAAAGACCTGTCTGAAGAACTGCAGATCCTCGAAGCTGGCCTGTTTGGTCGTATCTACGCGGTGCTGGTAGCCGGTGGTGTTGAAGCTGATAAGCTCGACAAACTGCCGCGTGACCGCTGGCTGGAACTCGGCCTGACCGACGAAGAGAAACAAAATCAGCTGGAACAACTGGCTGAGCAGTATGACGAACTGAAACACGAGTTCGAGAAAAAACTCGAAGCGAAACGCCGCAAAATCACTCAGGGCGACGATCTGGCACCAGGCGTGCTGAAAATCGTTAAAGTGTATCTGGCCGTTAAACGTCAGATCCAGCCTGGTGACAAAATGGCAGGTCGTCACGGTAACAAGGGTGTTATCTCTAAGATCAACCCGATCGAAGATATGCCTCACGACGCTAACGGCACGCCGGTAGATATCGTGTTGAACCCGCTGGGCGTACCGTCTCGTATGAACATCGGTCAGATTCTGGAAACCCACCTGGGTATGGCTGCAAAAGGCATCGGTGAGAAAATCAACGCCATGCTGAAACAGCAGCAGGAAGTCGCCAAACTGCGCGAATTCATCCAGCGTGCGTACGATCTGGGTACCGACGTTCGTCAGAAAGTCGACCTGAATACCTTCTCTGATGACGAAGTTCTGCGTCTGGCTGAAAACCTGCGTAAGGGTATGCCGATTGCAACACCAGTCTTCGACGGTGCAAAAGAGTCTGAAATCAAAGAGCTGTTACAGCTGGGTGGCCTGCCGAGTTCCGGTCAGATCACTCTGTTTGACGGCCGTACCGGTGAGCAGTTCGAGCGTCAGGTAACCGTGGGTTACATGTACATGCTGAAACTGAACCACCTGGTTGATGACAAGATGCACGCGCGTTCTACCGGTTCTTACAGCCTGGTTACTCAGCAGCCGCTGGGTGGTAAGGCGCAGTTCGGTGGTCAGCGCTTCGGGGAGATGGAAGTGTGGGCGCTGGAAGCATACGGCGCGGCATACACCCTGCAGGAAATGCTTACCGTTAAGTCTGATGACGTGAACGGTCGTACCAAGATGTATAAAAACATCGTGGACGGCAACCATCAGATGGAACCGGGTATGCCAGAGTCCTTCAACGTACTGTTGAAAGAGATTCGTTCGCTGGGTATCAACATCGAGCTGGAAGACGAGTAACTCTCGCTCAAACAGGTCACTGGTGTCGGGGTAAAACCCGACACCAGATTGTGCTAACTCCGACGGGAGCAAATCCGTGAAAGACTTATTAAAGTTTCTGAAAGCGCAAACTAAAACCGAAGAGTTTGATGCGATCAAAATTGCTCTGGCCTCGCCAGACATGATCCGTTCATGGTCTTTTGGTGAAGTTAAGAAGCCGGAAACCATCAACTACCGTACGTTCAAACCAGAACGTGACGGCCTTTTCTGTGCCCGTATTTTCGGGCCAGTAAAAGACTACGAGTGCCTGTGCGGTAAGTACAAGCGCCTGAAACACCGTGGTGTGATCTGTGAGAAGTGCGGCGTTGAAGTGACCCAGACTAAAGTGCGTCGTGAGCGCATGGGCCACATCGAGCTGGCGTCTCCGACCGCCCATATTTGGTTCCTGAAATCACTGCCGTCCCGTATCGGCCTGCTGCTGGATATGCCGCTGCGCGATATTGAACGTGTTCTGTACTTCGAATCCTATGTGGTTATCGAAGGCGGGATGACCAACCTGGAACGTAACCAGATCCTGACTGAAGAGCAGTATCTGGACGCGCTGGAAGAGTTCGGTGACGAATTCGACGCGAAGATGGGCGCCGAAGCTATTCAGGCCCTGCTGAAAAGCATGGATCTGGAGCAGGAATGCGAACAGCTGCGTGAAGAGCTGAACGAAACCAACTCCGAAACCAAGCGTAAAAAGCTGACCAAGCGCATCAAGCTGCTGGAAGCCTTCGTACAGTCTGGCAACAAGCCGGAGTGGATGATCCTGACCGTTCTGCCGGTTCTGCCGCCAGATCTGCGTCCGCTGGTTCCGCTGGATGGTGGTCGTTTCGCAACGTCGGATCTTAACGATCTGTACCGTCGCGTGATCAACCGTAACAACCGTCTGAAACGTCTGCTGGATCTGGCTGCGCCGGATATCATCGTACGCAACGAAAAACGTATGCTGCAGGAAGCGGTTGACGCCCTGCTGGATAACGGTCGTCGCGGTCGTGCGATCACCGGTTCTAATAAACGTCCTCTGAAATCTTTGGCCGATATGATCAAAGGTAAACAGGGTCGTTTCCGTCAGAACCTGCTCGGTAAGCGTGTTGACTACTCCGGTCGTTCTGTTATCACCGTAGGTCCATACCTGCGTCTGCATCAGTGCGGTCTGCCGAAGAAAATGGCGCTGGAGCTGTTCAAACCGTTCATTTACGGCAAGCTGGAGCTGCGTGGCCTCGCCACCACCATCAAAGCCGCGAAGAAAATGGTTGAGCGTGAAGAAGCTGTTGTCTGGGATATCCTGGATGAAGTTATCCGCGAACACCCGGTACTGCTGAACCGTGCACCAACCCTGCACCGTTTGGGTATCCAGGCATTTGAACCGGTACTGATCGAAGGTAAAGCAATTCAGCTGCACCCGCTGGTTTGTGCGGCCTATAACGCCGACTTCGATGGTGACCAGATGGCTGTTCACGTACCGCTGACGCTGGAAGCCCAGCTTGAAGCGCGTGCGTTGATGATGTCTACCAACAACATCCTGTCTCCGGCGAACGGCGAACCTATCATCGTTCCGTCTCAGGACGTTGTATTGGGTCTGTACTACATGACCCGTGACTGTGTTAACGCCAAAGGCGAAGGCATGGTGCTGACTGGCCCGAAAGAAGCTGAGCGTATTTATCGCGCTGGCCTGGCCTCTCTGCATGCGCGCGTTAAAGTGCGTATCACCGAATACGAAAAAGATGCAAACGGTCAGTTTGTAGCGAAAACCAGCCTGAAAGACACGACCGTTGGCCGTGCCATTCTGTGGATGATCGTACCTAAAGGTCTGCCGTTCACTATCGTGAACCAGGCACTGGGTAAGAAAGCGATCTCTAAGATGCTGAACACCTGTTACCGTATTCTGGGCCTGAAACCGACCGTTATTTTTGCGGACCAGACGATGTACACCGGCTTTGCTTATGCAGCGCGTTCAGGTGCATCCGTTGGTATCGATGACATGGTCATCCCGGAGAAAAAATACGAGATCATCTCTGAGGCGGAAGCCGAAGTTGCTGAGATCCAGGAACAGTTCCAGTCCGGTCTGGTTACCGCGGGCGAACGCTATAACAAAGTTATCGATATCTGGGCTGCGGCGAACGATCGTGTATCCAAAGCGATGATGGACAACCTGCAAACCGAAACCGTTATTAACCGTGACGGCGTCGAAGAGCAGCAGGTTTCCTTCAACAGCATCTACATGATGGCCGACTCCGGTGCGCGTGGTTCAGCAGCACAGATTCGTCAGCTTGCCGGTATGCGTGGTCTGATGGCGAAGCCGGATGGCTCCATCATCGAAACGCCAATCACCGCGAACTTCCGTGAAGGTCTGAACGTACTCCAGTACTTCATCTCCACGCACGGTGCGCGTAAAGGTCTGGCGGATACCGCACTGAAAACAGCGAACTCCGGTTATCTGACTCGTCGTCTGGTTGACGTCGCGCAGGATCTGGTGGTCACCGAAGACGATTGTGGCACCCTCGAAGGTATCACCATGACCCCGGTTATCGAGGGTGGTGATGTTAAAGAGCCGCTGCGCGATCGCGTACTGGGTCGTGTAACCGCTGAAGACATTCTGAAGCCGGGTACCGCAGACATTCTGGTTCCGCGTAATACGCTGCTGCACGAACAGCAGTGTGACCTGCTGGAACTGAACTCTGTTGACTCCGTGAAAGTGCGTTCCGTCGTATCCTGTGACACCGACTTTGGTGTGTGTGCCCACTGCTATGGTCGTGACCTGGCGCGTGGCCACATCATCAACAAAGGTGAAGCTATCGGCGTTATCGCGGCACAGTCCATCGGTGAGCCGGGTACCCAGCTGACGATGCGTACGTTCCACATCGGTGGTGCGGCATCTCGTGCGGCTGCTGAATCCAGCATCCAGGTGAAAAACAAAGGTAGCATCCGTCTTAGCAACGCGAAATCGGTTGTGAACTCCAGCGGTAAGCTGGTGGTGACCTCCCGTAACACCGAGCTGAAACTGATCGACGAATTCGGTCGTACCAAAGAAAGCTATAAAGTGCCTTACGGTGCGATAATGGGCAAAGGCGATGGTGAGCAGGTTGCTGGCGGTGAAACCGTTGCAAACTGGGATCCGCATACCATGCCAGTTATCACCGAAGTTGCAGGTTTCATCCGCTTCACCGATATGATCGACGGCCAGACGATTACTCGTCAGACTGACGAACTGACCGGTCTGTCTTCGCTGGTGGTTCTGGATTCTGCAGAACGTACCACGGGCGGTAAAGATCTGCGTCCGGCACTGAAAATCGTTGATGCCAACGGTAACGACGTTCTGATCCCAGGCACCGATATGCCGGCTCAGTACTTCCTGCCAGGTAAAGCGATTGTTCAGCTGGAAGATGGTATCCAGATCGGTGCGGGTGATGCTCTGGCGCGTATTCCTCAGGAATCCAGCGGTACCAAAGATATCACCGGTGGTCTGCCGCGCGTTGCGGACCTGTTCGAAGCACGTCGTCCGAAAGAGCCAGCTATTCTTGCGGAAATCACCGGCATCATTTCCTTCGGTAAAGAAACCAAAGGGAAACGTCGTCTGGTTATTACCCCGCTCGATGGCAGCGATCCGTACGAAGAGATGATTCCGAAATGGCGTCAGCTCAACGTGTTTGAAGGTGAACGTGTAGAACGTGGTGATGTGGTTTCCGATGGCCCGGAAGCACCGCACGACATTCTGCGCCTGCGTGGTGTTCATGCGGTTACCCGTTATATCACCAACGAAGTGCAGGAAGTTTACCGTCTGCAAGGCGTTAAGATTAACGATAAGCACATTGAAGTTATCGTTCGTCAGATGCTGCGTAAAGCGACCATCGAAAATGCAGGTAGCTCCGACTTCCTGGAAGGCGAGCAGGTTGAATACTCCCGCGTTAAGATTGCTAACCGCGATCTGGAAGCAAACGGCAAAATTGCGGCAACCTTTGCCCGCGATCTGCTGGGTATCACCAAAGCGTCTCTGGCAACCGAGTCCTTCATTTCTGCGGCATCGTTCCAGGAAACGACTCGTGTTCTGACAGAAGCAGCCGTTGCGGGTAAACGCGACGAACTGCGCGGTCTGAAAGAGAACGTTATCGTGGGTCGTCTGATCCCGGCTGGTACCGGCTATGCCTACCACCAGGATCGTATGCGCCGTCGCGCTGCGGGCGAACTGCCTGCTGCACCGCAGGTGACTGCTGAAGACGCATCTGCCAGCCTGGCAGAGCTGTTGAACGCAGGTCTGGGCGGTTCAGACAACGATTAATCGTTGCTGATTAGCTGACAAGTAAAGCTGCACCCCAAAGGTTGGATCCCAACTGAGTAAGGTGCAGTTTTTTTATCTCTCTTTTCCCTCGACTTATCCCTCAGCTTCTTCCACGCCTGAAGTGTTTTTATGCACAAAACGCAGCAAAAAAGACCTCGATCGCGTTTCAGGACGCGCGGCAGCCGCAGGGCTGCTAAAAAAACCGGGTGTTTTATTAACCGGGAATCCCGCTATGTTTCGATATTTTTCTGCTCTCTTAATCGTACTTTTATTCAGTCAACTGGCCAGCGCTGAGGTCGGGTTTCGTCAGTTCAGGCTCAATAGTGAAAGTGAACGCCCACTTGATGCAGCTCTTTGGTATCCCACGTCCGATAAAGGAAAACCTGAACAGGTGGGAGAGAACATCGTATTTCTCGGTACGAATGCCCAGCGAGATGCTAAACCTGGCGCGCAAAAACACCCGCTTTTACTGATCTCACATGGTTATGGCGGCAACTGGCGAAATCTTAACTGGCTGGCCAGTCAAATGGCGCAGCAGGGCTACATTGTGGCAGCGGTCGACCACCCAGGCACCACAACGCTAAATAAGGAAAAGCGCGCAGCCCAACAGCTTTGGCGGCGTCCAGATGATCTGACGCTTCTGCTCAGCCATTTACTCAAAACCCCTGAGCTTGCCGGGTATGTCGATCCTGAGCGTATTGCCGCAGCAGGCCACTCTCTGGGAGGATGGACGGTAATCGAACTGGCGGGAGGACTGTTTTCAGTAGATCGCTTTTTACAGGATTGCCAAACGCATGTCACTTTGGGGGGCTGTAAACTGAAACATGTTCTGGGGACGGACAAACCCGAATCAAAAGCACCGCTGGCGGCAAGCCAGCGAGATACGCGAATCAAAGCCGTGGTGTCTCTCGATTTGGGGCTGGCACGGGGGTTTACGCCAGAAAGCCTGGCGCAGATCTCAATACCGGTGCTGGTGATGGGCGCTCAGGCTGACAGTGATGACGTTCCCGCTCGTCTTGAATCGGGTTATCTTTTCGATTCGTTGCCGCAGAACCTGCGTCGCTATGTCAGCGTAACGGGGGCCACCCATTTCAGCTTTATGCAAATGTGTAAGCCCGGCGTTGAAGCGTTGATTGAGGCTCAGGATCCGGGGGACGGTATTGTCTGCCGCGACGGGGGAAGCCTGACCCGGGAGGCTATCCATCAGCAACTGTTTACGACGATAAGTCAGTTTTTAAATCAGACGCTGAATTATCAGCCGCCGCACGGCGAAAGTCGCCAGGGGTCATCCCACTGACGCGCGCAAATTCGCGGTTAAAGTTGGATTTTGTGGAAAAACCGGCTTCCAGCATGACCTGTGTGATGGGGACATCTGATTGCAGCAGCAAGCGCTGGGCATGCTGAATACGAAAGCCATTAATCCACTGGGAGACATTGCAGCCTCGCGTCCGATTGATGGCCTGGGATATCTGTCGCGCAGGTATCCCGGTTTTTCGCGCCAGCGCGTTTAAGCTGAGGTCCGGATCGAGGAAAAGTTCACGGCCAGCCAGGGTGGTTTCCAGCTTCTGGCAGAGATTCTGGTCTTCAGGCGCGACAGCTACAATCTCTGGCTCGCAGGCATCCACGGTCACACTGAGTGGTGGGGCGGTGACTTTTCGCCCGGTAAACAAAATCGCAAGACAGATAAACGGCAGCAGGATCCCCTGTGAAATGGCGACCAGTAGCGGCGCATGCTGCCCGTTGTACTGGCTGAAGTCCCAGGCGATGGCTAAATCTGTCAGGCTGGAAAAACAGAGGAAACAGCCTGCGGCAAACGCCATCATGGAGGTGGTCGGTGAATCGCTAAGCCGGGTCAGTATAAAAGCATCAGCCCCCAACAGGGCGGTTCTGAGCAATGCAATGCCATACCCCAGATAAAGCAGCACCAGCACGGCATCCGTTGCATCAGGCCTGGCAAGATTTATCAGCAGGGCGAGGACGGGCGGCAGGATGGATGTCAGGATATGCCAGGCACGCTTCTGCCCGGTGAGATCGGTAAAGCAGCGCCACACCAGCGGCGGGAAAAGTATCGCCAGCAGAGACTGAAGCTGGCGCAATATTACGGCATCAAACGCCCAACGCAGGGCCGACATCATAACCAGCAACGCACAGCCAGCGATGAAGTACATTACGCCACGCGATTTTTTCCCAGGCTGAAGGCACACTCTGGCCAGTAAAATCAGCAGGATAAAAAGCGTGAAGACCGGAAAGGGGAGTGAAGGCATAGGCAACCTGGGTTATGGATTCTGGCAGCAGAAACGATGCCACTGTTGTGCCATAAATTGCGGAAAAATACACGCCGCCAGATAGCGCGTTGACAGCCGTCTAAAAACAAAATGCCCGAATAATCGGGCATCATGTATGACTGATAAATCGCTTATTATTCGTTTACGGGGGGCAGACGACGGTACAGCTCAATCATATCCCCCGCCAGATCCTGGATAACCATAGCGTTCATCAGGTGGTCCTGAGAATGCACGGTGATCAAATTGACAGGCAGTTTCCCGGTTCCTTCATCAAGTCCAATCAATTGAGTCTGGATTTTGTGCGCATTTTTCACAAACTCGTGCGATTCTTCCATCGCCTGCTCGGCGCCGGCAAAGTCGCCTTTTCGCGCCAGCTGCAACGCCGTCAGCGCCTGGCTACGCGCGGCGCCCGCGTTTACCAGAAGCTCCATAATAATGGTTTCTAAATCTTCCACGCGCTTACTCCATTAGCTTGAGGGCTTTTTCCAGAACGACATCACCTTTCATCATGCCGTAATCCATCATGTCGATAACCGCGACTTTTTTACCTAACGGATCGGCCTGCGCCTGCAACTTGGCCTGCTCATACTTCACCTGCGGACCGAGCAGCACGATATCTGCGGTGGCGATGTTGTCTTTAAATTCTGCGACCGGAACCGCCTTGATTGAAACCTCGACCCCTTTCTTCTGCGCTGCGTCTTTCATGCGTTGAACCAGCATGCTGGTGGACATTCCCGCAGCACAGCATAAAACGATGTTTTTCATAGTCAGCCTCGATGTGGATGGGATAACTGATAATTATCCCGCCTGGCTTGCTTTAACAACCGCATTTCCATGAATGTGTGTATAGCATCACAAACATTCACCGAGGTAGCTGAAACCGGTTACAGGGAGGTTGACGAACCCGAGGAAAGCGACTTATTGCTTATCACAATCTGATTTTTACCCTGCTGTTTAGCCTGATATAACGCGGCGTCAACGCGGCTCACCAGCTGTTCTAAAGATTCCATCTGCCATTCGCCCAGCCCGGCGCTGAAGGTAACCGACAGTCCCTCTTCGCGCCAGTCACGGTTTGCCACGTTAATGCGCCACTGCTCCAGCAACTGGCGGGCTTCGGCGATATGCTCAGGCGGGAAGAGAATGGCAAATTCTTCGCCGCCATAACGATAAAGGGAGATCTGCTGCGGTTGCAGCACCTGTAACCCTTCACGGGCAACGTTACGCAGCACAATGTCGCCGCTCAGATGCCCGAGGGTATCGTTGATGGATTTGAAGTTATCAATATCGGCCAGCGCCAGCATAAAGGGCTGATGATCGTTCATCAGGGCGGTGATATCGCCATCAAAAGCCCGACGGTTTTTACAGTTGGTCAGCGCATCCATGGTCGCTTGTCTGACCCAGGCCTGTTCCCGCTCTTTGTTGGTGACGATCGCTTTGCTCAGCATCGCTTCAAGTTTTGGGGATTGTTGCACATCGCCGGTTTTAATCGCATTCAGGATATTGAGCAGTACCGTGCGCGAGGCATAGCGCAGATACAGCCCGAAGAGAATGACAATGATTGCAGCCACGCCAAATCCCCATCCAACCACCAACGTTTCACCGCGCAGGAGATTGTCCAGCGTCTTTCCTGGTACAAGATAAATAGCAAACCAGTCCGGGTTGGTCAGAGAGCTGTAGTAAATCCAGGTGTTACGTTGCTTGTCATAAAACATGCCCTCGCCGCTGTTCATCTCGGCCATGCGGGCCTGTTGAGAAAATGCTTTAAAAAGCACCCCGGTGTCCGGGTGCAACATGACTTTTCCGCTGCGATCCACCACGAAAAATTCCCCCTGAATAGGGGACTGCATTCTTCTTAGCCCGTAGCTGATGGAAGCCAGATCGAGATGAAAGGCCAACGTACCTTTCAGCGTGCCTTCCGGAGAAACTACCGGTTTATAGACCGTAACTGTGGGGTGATGGGTAAAGAAATCGTCGTAAGCACTTGTGTACTTGCTGAATGTGCCTGCTTCGGCCTGGCGCACAAACCAGGGGCGCGTTTTGGGGTCGAAACTCCGGCTTTCTT
This sequence comes from Phytobacter sp. V91, assembly GCF_965644225.1. Lineage (NCBI taxonomy): Bacteria > Pseudomonadati > Pseudomonadota > Gammaproteobacteria > Enterobacterales > Enterobacteriaceae > Phytobacter > Phytobacter sp. V91. The sequence continues at coordinate 16,773 of NZ_CBFFRJ010000056.1, forward strand.
CGCTGTCGAAGACCACCGGTGCACGCAGATAATGCCCCTGCGGGTCTGCCAGTGAAATCGAGGAGACGGAGGGCATGAGCCTCAGTAACTGCATCAAGGATTGCAGTCCTTCAGGCGACGCTAAATTCACCGCATTGCCGAGCCGGTTATAACGAGAGAAGTAGGCTGCTGCTTGCTCAAGGATATAGTCGTTGCCCTGAAAGATAGCCTCGGTGTAGTTAACCGCAATATTATGGGTGAAAGTTTGATTAACCTTCTGATAATTATCGGTAATATCTTTTCTTTGGCTCAGGGTGACCAGGGTGGCAATGACCACTAAACAGATAAAAATGCCGGTAAAGCTCACCAGGATGGGCGTAGTGAACGAAAGTTTTCTGCTGTGTATTTTCATCATCTTCAATTGCGTCAGGCAGTGAACGGGAAACGTACAGGCAAGTGTAGTAAGGTGAAATACCCATCAGGGAAACACTGTTTTATATTTATCTGGTTAATATTAGGTCAGGCAGGTTGAAATATCGATTTTTATAAAATTAGCGCATCTCTTTGTCTGATATACATCAATTTACTGTTGCTGAATGACTTATGAAGATATCAGGGGCAATTGCCCCTGTTGTATTACGCCCGCGACGAGCCTGAAAACATTCAGCCTGTCATAACCGGCGAGTGAGTTCCCTGAGGTGCGCGTCCCAGCCAGCTATCCCAGTCTTTCCAGACGGGTTGCAGGCCTCTTTCTTCCAGCGCCCGGGCGACGTCCTCTGGGCGGCGCGCGTCATGCGGGGCAAACTGCTCCAGCTCCGGATGGTTATCCGCATAACCACCGGGTTGCGTTTTCGAGAAAGCGCTGACGTTGTTAATGGCCAGCGGGATAACGTTATCGCGAAACCACGGCGACTCACGGGTGGAAAGTGAAAGCTCCGTGTCCGGCGAGAATAAACGGAAAGCGCAAAGGGTTTGCACCAGTTGCCGTTCGTCCATCAGGGATGCCGGTTCAATGCCGCCAGTGCAGGGGCGCAGGCGCGGAAATGAGATCGAGTAGCGGCTTTGCCAGTAGTGCTGCTGCAACCACAGCAGATGTTCTGCCATCATAAAGCAATCCACGCGCCAGCTGTCAGAAAGGCCGATTAACGCTCCTAATCCGATCTTGTCGATCCCGGCCTGTCCGAGCCTGTCCGGGGTTTCCAGTCGCCAGAAGAAATCCTGTTTGTTTCCTTTGAGATGATGCCGGGCATACTGCCCCTCGTGCCAGGTTTCCTGATAGACCATCACGCCGTCCAGCCCGAGGGTTTTCAGCTCAGCATACTCCTGCGTGGACAGGGGCTGAACCTCCATCTGCAAAGAGGAGAACTGGCGACGGATTATTGGCAGGTGGCGGCGAAAATAGTCCATCCCAACTTTGCCCTGATGTTCGCCGGTGACCAGCAACAGATGCTCAAACCCCAGTTCACGGATCGCGGCACACTCACGGGCGATCTCCGCTTCATCCAGGGTTTTACGCTTAATGCGATTGCTCATGGAGAAACCGCAATACGTGCAGTCATTGGCGCATAAGTTAGAGAGATAAAGCGGAACATAAAAACTGACGGTATTGCCAAAACGCTGGCGCGTCAGGCGCTGTGCTTTTTGCGCCAGCGGCTCCAGATAGCTGCTTGCGGCAGGAGAGAGCAGGGCCATTAAATCGTCACGGTTGAGCTGAGAAGCATTCAGTGCCCGCTCCACATCTGCGGCCGTCTTGCTGTGGATCCGCAGGCGGATGTCATCCCAGTTCAGGGTGCGCCAGCGTTCGGTAAAGGTCTTCATACGCTGGCCTCCAGAAAACCAGTTAACGGGCTGGTGGCGCTGGCATACTGGCTACGAACGCCTGGGATCGCCTGGCGTGCGAGCACGCCAGCCTCAACGGCCAGACGAAAAGCCTGCGCCATCTGTACCGGGTTATCCGCCACCGCAATCGCGGTGTTGACCAGCACCGCGCTGGCGCCCATCTCCAGTGCCTGCGTGGCATGGCTGGGCGCGCCGATCCCGGCATCCACTACCACGGGCACCGTTGCCTGCTCGATGATGATTTCAAGCATTGCCCGGGTTTCCAGCCCCTGATTTGAGCCAATTGGCGCCCCGAGCGGCATCACTGCGGCGCAGCCCACTTCTTCCAGCCGCTTACACAGCACCGGGTCGGCACCGCAGTAAGGGAGTACCACAAAGCCTTGTTTCACCAGCGCTTCGGCGGCTTTCAGGGTTTCGATTGGGTCCGGCAGCAGCCAGCGGGCATCCGGGTGAATTTCCAGTTTCAGCCAGTGGGTGCCCAGCGCCTCACGGGCCAGCTGTGCGGCGAAAATAGCCTCTTCTGCTGTTTTTGCGCCTGAGGTGTTGGGCAGCAGGGTAACGCCTGCTGCTAACAGCGGAGCCAGAATGGCATCGTTATGCTGACGTAAATCGACCCGCTTCATGGCCAGGGTTACCACCTGGCTGCCTGAGGCTCGAATGGCATCAACCATCAGTGTCGAGGAGGCAAACTTCCCGGTACCGGTAAAAAGGTGTGAATCAAATTGTTTATCCGCAATACGTAGCATTTCATCCCCCTGCGATAACCTGAAAAAGCAGGATCTGGTCGCCGTCCTGCACATAATGTTGATCCCACTTTTCTCGCGGCAGGATCTGTTGGTTGAGCGCCAGTGCCGCGCCGGGTTTGAGCTGATCAAGGTGCTCGAGCAACCCGGCGACGCTCAGCGTTTGATCGAGGATCATCGGAGTGTCATTGAACAGGATCTGCATGCAGCCCTCCGCAGACCGGACAGCCGCTAGCGCGATGCAAGGCCAGATTTCGCCAGTGGCTGCTGCGGGCATCAAACAGACGCAGCTCACCGCTGGTGGTGGTGATGCCGCTCAGCAATTTGATGGCCTCCAGCGCCTGTAGTGTGCCCATTACCCCCACCACCGGGCCGACGATCCCCGCCGTGCGACAGTTGCGCTCAGGCTCATTTTCATCCGGCCATAAGCAGCGATAGCAGCCATGTGTCCAGGGCGGGGTGAGCACCATTAGCTGGCCGCCGAAACCGACGGCGCTGGCGGTAATGAGTGGTGTGTCAGTGCTGACGCAGGCGGCGTTAATGGCCTGACGGGTCGCCATATTATCGGTGCAATCGAGTACCACATCGGCGCTGGCAACGGCCTGGCGCAGGGCTTCACCTGTCAGGCGTTGCTCAAGTGCAACCAGGGTGATATCCGGGTTCAGTCGTGCCAGTCGCTGCCTGGTCACCTGGGATTTGGAACACGCAATATCGTCGGTGGTGAAAAGTATCTGTCGTTGCAGGTTGCTGAGATGCACTTCGTCATCGTCGGCCAGCACCAGGGTGCCGACACCCGCCCCCGCCAGATAAAGCGCGGCAGGTGAGCCTAACCCTCCCAGCCCGACAATCAGCACCTGGCTGTCGAGCAGCCTTTGCTGACCATCGATCGCAATATCTTCCAGCAGTATCTGGCGGCTGTAGCGCATAAAGTCACGATCGTTCATCGCCCGCTCCCGCCAGTGACAGTAACTGTGCCGTTGCGGCACGCCAGTCAGCAGCCTGAGTAATGGCGCTGACCACCGCAATGCTACCCACGCCGGTTGCCAGCACCTCAGGGGCGCGGGCAAGGCTGATGCCGCCGATGGCTACGGTCGGGTAATCCGCAAGCCTCTCAATATGACGAGCCAGTTGCGCCAGTCCTTGTGGGGCGGAAGGCATCTTCTTGGTTTGCGTTGGGAAGACGTGGCCAAGGGCGATATAGGAAGGTCGCGCCGCCAGGGCAATGTCGATTTCCATATCATCATGGGTGGAGACGCCAAGGCGCAGGCCAGCCCGTTGAATCGCTTTCAGATCGGTGGTTTCCAGATCCTCCTGGCCCAGATGTACCCCATAGGCCTGGTGGGCCACCGCCAGCCGCCAGTAATCGTTAATAAACAGGCGGGCGTCGTAACGGCGTCCCAGCGCAATCGCGGCGACAATATCGTCTTCCACCTCATGGTCAGGCTTATCTTTGATCCGCAGCTGGATAGTACGCACGCCCACATCCAGCAGACGTTCTATCCATTGCACGCTGTCCACGACCGGGTAAAGCCCCAGCCGCTGCGGAACCCTCGGGAAATCAGGCTGGTACATCAGACTTCCTCCTGCTTCAGATAGATTTCGCCGCCTTTGGCGCGGAAGTTTTCCGACATATCCGCCATTCCCACTTCAATGGCCTGCGCTGCTGCGTAGTCGCGTACTTCCTGGCTGATTTTCATTGAACAGAACTTCGGCCCGCACATGGAGCAGAAGTGCGCCACTTTGCCGGATTCCTGGGGCAGGGTTTCGTCGTGGTAAGCGCGGGCGGTGAAAGGATCGAGCGCCAGATTGAACTGGTCTTCCCAGCGGAATTCGAAGCGGGCTTTTGACATGGCGTTATCGCGGATTTGTGCGCCAGGGTGGCCTTTTGCCAGGTCGGCCGCATGGGCGGCAATCTTGTAGGTAATCAGCCCCTGTTTGACGTCCTCTTTGTTTGGCAGACCAAGGTGCTCTTTCGGGGTGACGTAACACAACATGGCGCAACCAAACCAGCCGATCATCGCCGCGCCAATACCGGAAGTGAAGTGGTCATAGCCCGGCGCGATATCGGTGGTCAGCGGTCCTAAGGTGTAGAAAGGCGCTTCGTGGCAGTGCTCCAGCTCTTCAGTCATATTACGGTGGATCATCTGCATCGGCACATGACCCGGGCCTTCAATCATCACCTGGACGTCATACTCCCAGGCGATTTTGGTCAGCTCGCCCAGCGTGTGCAGCTCGGCAAATTGCGCTTCATCGTTGGCATCCTGAATCGAGCCCGGACGCAGACCATCGCCAAGAGAGAGGGAAACGTCATAGGCGGCGCAGATCTCGCAGATTTCGCGGAAATGCATGTAGAGGAAGTTTTCCTGGTGGTGGGAGAGACACCATTTAGCCATGATCGAACCACCACGGGAGACGATGCCGGTCAGACGTTTGGCGGTCATCGGCACGTAGCGCAACAGCACACCGGCATGGATGGTGAAATAGTCCACGCCCTGTTCCGCCTGCTCCAGCAAGGTGTCGCGGAAGGCCTCCCAGGTCAGGTTTTCGGCGATGCCATTCACCTTTTCCAGCGCCTGGTAAATCGGTACGGTACCGATTGGCACCGGGCTGTTACGCAGGATCCATTCCCGTGTTTCGTGGATATAACGCCCGGTGGAGAGATCCATCACCGTATCCGCCCCCCAACGCGTCGACCACACCAGCTTCTCGACCTCTTCTTCAATGGAAGACGTCACGGCAGAGTTGCCGATGTTGGCATTTACCTTTACCAGGAAGTTACGTCCGATAATCATCGGTTCTGATTCCGGGTGGTTGATGTTGGCGGGGATGATGGCCCGGCCAGCGGCCACTTCGTCACGCACAAATTCCGCGGTGATATTTTCCGGCAGATTAGCCCCAAAGCCGTGGCCGGGATGCTGTTGGCGTAAAACCGCCCCACGGATGCGTTCGCGCCCCATATTTTCACGGATGGCGATAAACTCCATCTCCGGCGTCACTATGCCCCGGCGCGCATAGTGAAGCTGCGTCACACAGCAGCCCGTTTTTGCCCGTTTTGGCGTCAACAAGCCGGTAAAACGCAGGTCGTCGAGGCCATCATCCGCCAGACGCGCTTTGGTGTAATCCGAGCTACGGACAGCCAGCGCTGCACAATCGTTTCGGGCATCAATCCACGGCTGGCGAAGTTTTGCCAGGCCTTGCTCAACGTTAATTGCAATATCCGGATCGCCATAGGGGCCAGAGGTGTCATACACCGGGATGGCTTCATTCTCTTCGTACTGGGGGGCGTCTTTTGTACCGCCGAGCAGCGTTGGACTGAGCTGGATCTCGCGCATCGGAATGCGGATGTCGGCCTGGGAACCGGTGATGTAGATGCGTTTTGAGTTGGGGAAAGCAGTGCCTTCCAGGGTTTCGATAAAGTGCTGCGCCTGGGCGCGTTGTTCACGACGGGTCAGTTTCGATGTAGACATAGCTCGTTCCAGAAAATAAAGGACGTGGCTTGTCAGACGACGGATGGAGTAATGGCAGCGGTGCACCCGCAAAGGTGACGCTGTATGATTTTACTCTTGTTCCCTTCGCAGGTATTAGCCTGATCAGGTTCCGCGGATCCCGAATTAACGGTCTCAGCCTTTTCCACAGCTGTGGAAAAATAGGCACTCCGACAAGAAAAACCCCCTCAGATGCAGGGGGCTGTATGTAAACTACGCGTTAATGCACAAGAACTCAAGCCGGGTGCGCCATTCCGTTTTCGTCATTGGCGCTGCTCTTGAGATTGTTATCGAATGCCAGCACGATCAATTTATCTTCGAGGGTGAAGCGGGCCGCCAGGGCTTCGCCGATATCAGACAGCACCTGCTGAAACTCATGGCAGTTGTCATCATCAATAGCGTTTTCCAGACTGGAATCGTAGTACTCCATGATTTCCAGGGTGTTAACTTCAAGGAGAGGGTAAATTTGCGTGGCGGCTAAAAGTGGGCTGCTCCCTTCCATTTCGCTGATAATCCGTTCATAAATATTAAAATGTCCGGCGGAAAGGTACTCGACCAGGTTATGGCAAAATTCGTCCAGCGCTTTCTCATTAAGCTGCATGTACGATCCCTTACCGGGTTTTATGCCAACCAGGTTGTAGTAATTAACCAGTAGTTGCTTGCGTGTATTCAGCCAGCTATCGACCAGTTTATTACTGCCTCCAATCCGTTCTGCAAGGGTTTCGAGCTGGTTTAGCATAATTGACTCCGCAATATTAAGATTAAAGAAGCTCACCCGAATGTAATAATAATGTTAATAACATGCCAGCAAAGCTAAGGTAGTGCAAACAAAATGCATCGTATTATCGAATCATCAGATAGTGGCTGGTGGATCGTAAGCCATGAACAAAAATTATGGTTACCTGAGGGAGAATTACCACAGGGTAACGCAGGAAATTTTGATCTTGTGGGGCAAAACGCACTAAAGATTGGTGAATGGGAAGGCGAACCGGTGTGGATGGTCCGTCAGAATCGTCGCCAGGATATGGGGTCGGTTCGTCAGGTGATCGAGCAGGATCCTGGACTGTTCCAGTTAGCCGGTCGTGGCGTGCAACTGGCGGAGTTTTATCGATCGCATAAGTTCTGTGGCTACTGTGGGCACAGCATGCATCCCAGTAAAACGGAATGGGCGATGTTATGCGATCACTGCCGTGAGCGTTATTACCCCCAGATTGCCCCCTGTATTATCGTCGCTATTCGCCGTGAAGATAAAATCCTGCTGGCCCAGCATACTCGCCACCGCAACGGTATCTACACCGTGCTGGCGGGCTTTGTCGAAGTAGGGGAAACCCTGGAGCAGGCCGTGGCCCGTGAAGTGATGGAAGAAAGCAGCATCAAAGTGAAGAACCTGCGCTACATCACCTCCCAACCCTGGCCTTTCCCGCAGTCGCTGATGACGGCATTTATGGCTGAATATGACAGCGGTGATATCCGTATTGATCCCAAAGAGCTTATCGACGCGGGCTGGTATCGCTATGACGATCTGCCGCTGCTGCCTCCGCCTGGTACCGTGGCCCGTCGTCTGATTGAGGATACGGTGGCGCAGTGTCGGGCAGAATATGAGTGACATGTTACACTGGGCGCATAAACGCTAAAGGAATGTAAACATGACCGAATTAAAAAACGATCGCTACCTTCGCGCACTGCAGCGCCAGCCCGTTGATGTCACCCCGGTATGGATGATGCGCCAGGCGGGTCGCTATTTACCGGAGTACAAAGCAACCCGCGCGCAGGCCGGCGATTTTATGTCGCTGTGTAAAAATGCCGAGCTGGCCTGCGAGGTGACGCTGCAACCATTGCGCCGCTACAAGCTTGATGCGGCGATCCTCTTCTCGGATATTCTGACCATTCCGGATGCGATGGGGCTGGGTCTCTATTTTGAAGCAGGAGAAGGGCCGCGCTTTACCTCGCCGGTTACCTGCAAAGCGGACGTGGAAAAACTGCCGGTGCCCGATCCGGAACAGGAGCTGGGCTATGTGATGAACGCGGTGCGCACTATCCGCCGTGAGCTGAAAGGCGAAGTGCCGCTGATTGGTTTCTCCGGCAGCCCCTGGACGCTGGCGACCTATATGGTGGAAGGCGGCAGCAGCAAAGCTTTTACCGTGATTAAAAAGATGATGTATGCCGAGCCGCAGGCGCTGCATCTGCTGCTCGATAAGCTGGCGAAAAGCGTCACGCTCTATCTCAACGCGCAGATCCGGGCCGGTGCGCAATCGGTAATGATTTTCGACACCTGGGGCGGCGTGCTGACCGGGCGTGATTATCAGCAATTCTCCCTCTACTACATGCATAAGATTGTCGATGGCCTGCTGCGGGAAAACGATGGCCGCCGGGTGCCGGTGACCCTGTTTACCAAAGGCGGCGGTCAGTGGCTGGAAGCGATGGCGGCGACGGGCTGCGATGCACTTGGCCTGGACTGGACGACGGACATTGCTGATGCGCGCCGCCGCGTGGGTGACAAAGTCGCCCTGCAGGGCAATATGGACCCGTCCATGCTGTACGCGCCGCCGGCACGCATTGAAGAAGAAGTCGCCGCCATACTGGCAGGTTTCGGCCAGGGCGAAGGCCACGTCTTCAACCTTGGACACGGCATCCATCAGGACGTCCCACCGGAGCATGCGGGGGTGTTTGTCGAGTCCGTACATCGGCTTTCTGCCCAGTATCACCGCTAAGGAGTGAGGATGGATCTTGCTTCGCTGCGCGCTCAACAGATCGAACTGGCGTCGTCCGTCTCCCGTGAGGATCGTTTTGATTGCGACTCACTCCGGTTGATTGGGGGCGCGGATGTCGGGTTTGAACAAGGGGGAGAAGTGACGCGGGCGGCCATGGTGTTGCTGGCCTGGCCCTCCCTTGAGCTGATTGAGTATCAGGTGGCGCGTATTCCCACCACGATGCCCTATATTCCAGGCTTCCTCTCATTTCGCGAATATCCTGCGCTGCTGGCGGCATGGCAGCAGCTCTCGCAAAAACCTGATCTGTTGTTTGTTGATGGTCATGGTATCTCTCACCCACGCCGTCTGGGCGTTGCCAGCCATTTTGGCCTGCTGGTGGATGTACCGACCATCGGTGTGGCGAAGAAGCGCCTTTGCGGTCGTTTTGAACCGCTCGGCGATGAGCCTGGCTCAGGCGCTGCGCTTATCGATAAAGGCGAAGAGGTGGCATGGGTCTGGCGCAGCAAGGCGCGCTGTAACCCACTCTATATTTCGACCGGTCACCGGGTCAGTCAGGATACGGCGCTGGCATGGGTGGAACGCTGCATCAAGGGCTACCGCCTCCCGGAACCGACGCGTTGGGCTGATGCCGTGGCCTCAGGTCGTTCAGCATTCACGCGTTGGCAGGAAATTCAGGGTTGATTCAGGTACACTGCCGCTAATTTCTGTGTTTGAGAACTCATCATGTTACAAAACCCGATTCATTTGCGTCTGGAGAAGCTGACCACATGGCAACATGTCACCTTTATGGCCTGCCTGTGTGAACGCATGTACCCCAACTACGCCATGTTCTGTAAGCAGACCGAATTTGGTGACCCGCAGCTTTACCGCCGTATCGTCGATCTGGTGTGGGAAACGCTGACGGTCAAAGATGCCAAAGTGAACTTTGACAGCCAGCTTGAGAAGCTGGAAGAGGCAATTCCGTCTGCTGACGACTACGATATGTATGGCGTCTACCCGGCAATCGATGCCTGTGTGGCATTGAGCGACTTAATTCATGCCCTGCTGAGTGGTGAAGCTCAGGAGTATGCTATTGAGGTCAGCAAGACGTCGATCACCACCGTTGCGATGCTGGAAATGACGCAAGCGGGTCGTGAAATGACCGATGAAGAGCTCAAAGAGAACCCCGCGGTGGAGCAGGAATGGGATATCCAGTGGGAAATCTTCCGTCTTTTGGCGGCATGTGAAGAACGCGATATTGAACTGATTAAAGGCCTGCGCGCAGACCTGCGCGAGGCCGGGGACAGTAATATCGGTATAAATTTGCAGCAATGAGACAACAAAACGTGATTTAACGCCTGTTTTGTCGTCCTGGGAGGCTTCCCTTCGCACCCCCGTCTGGTCTACATTTGGGGGGCGAAAAAAAGTGGCTATCGGTGCGTGTATGCAGGAGGGTGCTTTTGAGGCATTTCCGTCGCACTCGATGCTTAGCAAGCGATAAACACATTGAAAGGATAACTTATGAACAAGACTCAATTAATTGATGTAATTGCGGACAAAGCTGACCTGTCTAAAGTACAGGCTAAAGCTGCTCTGGAATCCACCTTGGCTGCGATTACTGAGTCTCTGAAAGAAGGCGATGCTGTACAACTGGTTGGTTTCGGTACCTTCAAAGTGAACCACCGTGCTGAGCGTACTGGCCGCAACCCGCAGACCGGTAAAGAAATCAAAATCGCCGCAGCTAACGTGCCGGCATTTGTTTCTGGTAAAGCACTGAAAGACGCTGTTAAGTAAGACCGCGTGGCAGTGAACAGTTTTGTCGAAGGGGCGGTAACGCCCCTTTTGTCATTCTGGCGTCGTGCCTTGATGCTGGCAGGTATTCTGTTCCTGACGGCCTGTAGTCACAACTCATCGTTACCGCCTTTTACCGCCAGCGGCTACGCAGGCGATCAGGGTGCAGTGCGCTTATGGCGCAAAGACTCTGATAATGAAACACACGTTCTTGCAGCCTTCAGCCCGTGGCACCGCGGAGAGACGTCTCTGAGTGAATATCGCTGGCAGGGTGAAACCCTAAGCCAGATTGAACTCAACATCTACGGCAAACAGCCTGAACATATTCGTGTGCGCTTTGATGACCATGGCGAACTCAGCTTTATGCAGCGTGAGGTGAATGGTCAGAAGCAGCAGATCTCCAGCGATCAAATCGCGCTTTATCAGTACCGCGCCAACCAGATTCGTCAGACCAGCGATGCGCTGCGTCAGGGCCGGGTGATACTGCGACAGGGACGCTGGCATGCCAACGGCTCGGTGACCACCTGCGAGGGGCAAACCATAAAGCCTGAACTGGATTCACTGATGGTCAGCCATATTGAACGTCGGCAGAATCACTCTTCGGCAGAGGTGAGCGTTGCCTGGCTTGAAGGGCCGGAAGGGGCACAGCTGCTGCTGGTGGCAAACGAAGATTTTTGTACCTGGCAGCCCACTGAGAAGAGCTTCTGAGGTCAGTACGGTTCTGGTACCCCCTCCCGGCGGGAGAGGGCCAGAGGGCAAATTACTTACCTTGCTCGCGTGCGATAGCGCGATAACCAATATCTTTGCGGCTAAAGCTGCCATTCCACTGAATACCGGTCATCAGGGCATTCGCGCGCTGCTGGGCTTCTGCAACGGTTTCGCCAAGCGCGGTCACGCAAAGAACACGGCCGCCGTTGGTGAGCACCTGGTCGTCTGCAGACAGTTTGGTGCCTGCATGGAACACCTTACCTTCTGCGGAAGACTCCAGCGGCAGACCATGAATCACGTCACCGATGTTGTAATCACCCGGATAACCACCTGCAGCCATCACCACGCCCAATGCTGCACGCGGATCCCATTCCGAGGTTTTCTCATCCAGAGTGCCTTTGCAGGCGGCGATACAAAGATCGACCAGATCCGACTGCATGCGCATCATGATCGGTTGCGTTTCCGGATCGCCGAAACGACAGTTGAACTCAATAACCTTCGGGTTACCTTGCTTGTCGATCATCAGACCGGCATACAGGAAACCGGTATAGGTATTGCCCTCTGCCGCCATGCCTTTCACGGTTGGCCAAATCACGCGTTCCATGGTGCGTTGGTGCACGATATCGGTCACCACCGGAGCCGGGGAATAAGCGCCCATACCGCCGGTGTTAGGGCCGGTGTCACCATCGCCCACACGTTTATGATCCTGGCTGGTGGCCATGGGTAACACATGTTCACCGTCAACCATCACGATAAAGCTGGCTTCTTCGCCATCGAGGAACTCCTCAATAACGATACGGTGACCTGCGTCGCCAAAGGCGTTGCCTGCCAGCATGTCATTCACTGCGGCTTCAGCTTCTTCCAGCGTCATCGCAACAATAACGCCTTTGCCCGCAGCCAGACCGTCAGCTTTGATAACGATCGGCGCGCCTTTCTCGCGCAGGTACGCCAGTGCAGGCTCAACTTCGGTAAAGTTCTGGTATTCCGCCGTGGGAATGTTGTGGCGGGCCAGGAAGTCTTTGGTGAAGGCTTTGGAGCCTTCCAGTTGGGCGGCGCCCTGGGTTGGGCCAAAAATCTGCAAGCCAGCCGCGCGGAATGCATCGACCACGCCAATCACCAGCGGCGCTTCCGGGCCGACGATGGTCAGGTCGATTTTTTCGTTTTGTGCAAAGCTCAACAGCGCAGGGATGTCCGTCGCGCCGATAGCTATATTTTGCAGGGCCGGTTCAAGGGCCGTTCCGGCATTACCCGGCGCCACAAATACCGTATCAACCAGCGGCGACTGTGCGGCTTTCCACGCCAGGGCGTGCTCGCGCCCGCCGTTACCAATTACTAATACTTTCATTGTCTGCTCCGTGGATTAATGGCGGAAGTGACGCATATCGGTGAAGATCATCGCGATGCCGTGTTCGTCAGCGGCAGCAATGACTTCATCATCACGAATAGAACCACCAGGCTGGATAACGCAGCTCACGCCAACGGCAGCGGCAGCATCAATTCCATCGCGGAACGGGAAGAAAGCATCGGAAGCCATGGCTGAACCTTTTACTTCCAGCCCTTCATCGCCTGCTTTAATACCGGCGATTTTTGCCGAGTACACGCGGCTCATCTGGCCTGCGCCTATCCCGATAGTCATGTTCTCTTTCGCGTAAACGATAGCGTTGGATTTCACAAACTTCGCTACCTTCCAGCAGAACAGCGCATCGCGCAGTTCCTGCTCTGTCGGCTGACGTTTGCTGACCACACGCAGTTCGCCTTCCGTTACCATGCCAAGATCTCTGTCCTGAACCAGCAGTCCGCCGTTAACACGTTTGAAATCAAGGCCAGGCACACGCGCAGCCCATTCACCGCAGGTCAGGACGCGAACGTTCTGTTTGGCAGCGGTAATTTTCAGTGCTTCTGCGCTTGCAGACGGGGCAATGATCACTTCAACGAACTGACGAGAGATAATGGCTTGCGCTGTGTCGGCATCCAGCTCGCGGTTAAAGGCGATAATGCCGCCGAAGGCGGAAGTCGGGTCGGTTTTGTACGCACGGTCGTAAGCATCAAGAATCGACGTGCTCACTGCGACGCCACAAGGGTTAGCATGTTTCACGATCACACATGCTGGCTCCCCGAACTCCTTCACACATTCCAGTGCGGCATCGGTATCGGCGATATTGTTGTAAGAGAGGGCTTTGCCCTGCAATTGCGTAGCCGTTGCCACAGACGCTTCTTTTACTTCTTCTATATAGAAGGCAGCCTGCTGGTGGCTGTTCTCGCCGTAGCGCATATCCTGCTTCTTAATGAAGTTCAGATTCAGGGTGCGTGGGAAACGACCCGCGGCTTCTTTACTCTCACCGTGATAGGCCGGCACCATGCTACCGAAGTAGTTGGCGATCATGCTGTCGTAAGCGGCGGTATGCTCGAAGGCTTTGATCGCGAGGTCGAAGCGCGTTTCCAGCGTCAGAGAGGCTTCATTAGCATCCATCTCTTCAATAATGGCGTTGTAGTCGCTGCTCTTGACCACGATGGCGACATCTTTATGGTTCTTCGCGGCGGAGCGGACCATAGTCGGGCCGCCGATATCGATATTTTCAACCGCATCTTCCAGTGAACAGCCTTCACGAGCGACGGTCTGGGCGAACGGATAAAGGTTAACAACCACCATATCGATAGGCGAGATGCTGTGTTCAGCCATGATCGCATCATCCTGACCACGACGACCGAGGATCCCGCCATGTACTTTTGGATGTAGGGTCTTCACTCGTCCATCCATCATTTCCGGAAAACCGGTGTAATCGGAAACTTCGGTCACTGGCAAATCTTTATCTGCCAGCAGGCGTGCGGTACCGCCTGTTGAGAGCAGTTCTACACCACGTGCGGAAAGTGCCTGAGCGAATTCGACGATGCCAGCTTTGTCAGAAACACTGAGCAGAGCACGGCGGACAGGACGACGTTGTTGCATGGTAAATCCCCTGGATTTGAAGATAACAGAGAGCGTTAGCTGAATTTTCATCTAAAAACTTAGCTAACGCCCCATACGGGGCTGCTTTTTTGCGCGGGCATTGTAACGAAAACGTTTGCGCAACGCTCGCGAATTTTTATCTTTCGCCAGGGATCGATTAATTTGATCCTCTGGCTCCCTGTTTTCGGACCAGTAACTGCTGAAGATCCTTATCGCTTTGTGGATAACTCTGTGCGTAAAAGGGTATAAGGCGGGGTTTTGCTGGGGAATGCAGCAGTCAGTCATTTTTGTGTCATTTTTCTATTGCGGCCTGAAGAGAACTCCCTATAATGCGCCTCCATCGACACGGCGGATGTGAATCACTTCACACTAAGTAGCCGGTTCGGTTGAAGAGAAA
>NZ_CBFFRJ010000057.1:0-30915 GCF_965644225.1 Phytobacter sp. V91
TAATTAGATCAAAGTCCCGGCCTCACGGCCAGGACTTTGTCAGCAGTCTGAAGCCAACCCGTAGGTTGGCTTTTTGCTTTTACCTAGCCCTTCATCCACAGGCGGATGCCGTCCAGGAACATCTGGGTTGCCAGCATCACCAGCACCAGCCCCATCAAACGCTCCAGCGCATTGACCCCTTTCTCCCCAAGCAGACGCAGGAACAGTGATGACTGCAATAAGATCGCGACCGTACCGCCCCAGGCGATCAGCAGCGCAATGATTAGGTGACCCATCTGATTCGGGTACTGGTGCGAGAGCAGCATCAGGGTCGCGAGCAGTGTAGGTCCGGCTACCAGCGGGATCGCCAGCGGCACAATAAAGGGCTCTTCACCTGCGGGCAGGCCCATGCTGCTGCCGGAAGCGCTGGGGAAAATCATTTTGATGGCAATCAGGAACAGAATGATGCCGCCGGAAATAGAGACCGTTTCAGCACGCAGATTGAGGAACGCCAGAATATTTTCTCCCGCGAACAGAAAAATCAACATCAGCACCAGCGCAATCAACAGCTCGCGGATCATGATTTTTCGCCGACGCTTCGGCTCGGTGTGCTTCAGCACCGACATGAAAATAGGCAGGTTTCCCAGAGGGTCCATTATCAGGATCAACAGTACTGCAACTGAAATGATTTCACTCATGAACAATTATCCGTTTTGCCGCTAATTAGCGGTATTTCTGATGGCTTCCCCATCATTGATTAATTTCACTTGCGACTTTGCGTGCATTTTGTAATGTGGACGATTAGCACCAGTTGGATACTGGTTCGCACTAACAGCACACACCTCGCAGGAAATACGCTATGAAAAATGTTGGTTTTATCGGTTGGCGCGGAATGGTCGGCTCCGTACTCATGCAACGCATGGTAGAAGAGCGCGATTTTGACGCCATTCGCCCGGTCTTCTTTTCTACTTCCCAGCTTGGCCAGGCCGCCCCGACCTTCGGTGGTAAGTCTGGTGGCACATTGCAGGATGCATTCGATCTGGAAGCACTGAAGGCCCTCGACATTATTGTCACCTGCCAGGGCGGCGATTATACCAACGAAATCTATCCAAAGCTTCGTGAAAGCGGCTGGCAGGGTTACTGGATTGATGCGGCGTCTTCACTGCGTATGAAAGATGACGCCATTATTATCCTCGACCCGGTTAACCAGTCGGTGATTACTGAAGGTCTGAACAAAGGCGTGAAAACCTTTGTCGGCGGTAACTGTACGGTCAGCCTGATGCTGATGTCTCTGGGCGGCCTGTTCGCCAATGACTTGGTGGAGTGGGCGTCGGTTGCCACTTATCAGGCGGCTTCCGGCGGCGGCGCACGTCATATGCGCGAGCTGCTGGCGCAGATGGGCCAGCTGTACAACCACGTTGCGGATGAACTGGCAGACCCGGCTTCCGCGATCCTCGATATCGAACGTAAAGTGACTCAGCTTGCCCGTAACGGTGAACTGCCGGTCGATAATTTTGGCGTTCCGCTGGCGGGCAGCCTGATCCCATGGATCGACAAACAGCTTGATAACGGCCAGAGCCGTGAAGAGTGGAAAGGTCAGGCGGAAACTAACAAGATCCTCAACACTTCGTCGGTGATCCCGGTGGATGGCCTGTGCGTTCGCGTTGGCGCGCTGCGCTGCCATAGCCAGGCATTCACTCTGAAACTGAAAAAAGATATCTCCATTCCGACCATCGAAGAGCTGCTTGCGGCCCATAACCCGTGGGCGAAAGTGGTGCCGAACGACCGTGACATCACCGTGCGTGAACTGACGCCTGCGGCAGTGACCGGCACGCTGACCACTCCGGTCGGACGTCTGCGTAAGCTGAATATGGGCTCTGATTTCCTTTCTGCCTTCACCGTTGGCGACCAGCTCCTGTGGGGCGCGGCAGAGCCGCTACGCCGCATGTTGCGTCAGCTGGCCTGAACATAAATTTGTTTGAAAAGGGGTGCTTGTCACCCCTTTTTTTGCGTATGAAAGGATTCTACGTGAATGTTGTTATTTTTCTCAGGAGTCAGATAAAGCGTTGGCTATGCTTTAAGTAGGGTGCCCATGCACTTTGCCTGAAGGTGGGACGGAGCAGAGAGGATGCACATTATGTGCTGCGCCGTTCAGGTCAAAAAAAGTGTCGCGACCGGAGGTTATTCCCCGGCCCAGCAGTGGCACATATAAAAAAGGATGAAACCATGTCCGTGCTTGTAGACAGAGATGTCATTAACGCGCTAATAGCAGGCCATTTTGCGGACCCTTTTTCCGTACTCGGCATGCATCAAACCGAGAACGGGCTGGAAGTCCGGGCATTATTACCTGACGCGACGGAAGTATGGGTGATTGAGCCCAAAACCGGCCGTAAAGTGGGCAATCTGGATTGCCTTGATTCTCGTGGTTTCTTTTGTGGCATCATGCCACGTCGTAAAAATGCCTTTCGTTACCAACTGGCGGTTATCTGGCATGGCCAGCAAAACCTGATTGACGACCCTTATCGCTTTGGCCCATTGATTCAGGAGATGGACGCCTGGCTGCTGTCCGAAGGGACGCACCTGCGGCCTTACGAAACCCTCGGCGCTCACGCGGATACAATGGATGGCGTTACCGGCACCCGCTTTTCCGTCTGGGCGCCTAATGCCCGTCGCGTCTCAGTTGTGGGGCAGTTTAACTATTGGGACGGGCGTCGCCATCCGATGCGCCTGCGCCGCGAATCCGGCATCTGGGAACTCTTTATTCCTGGTGCCCACAACGGGCAACTCTATAAATTTGAAATGATTGATGCCAATGGAAAACTACGCATCAAATCAGACCCTTATGCCTTTGAAGCGCAGATGCGCCCGGAGACCGCATCGCTGATCTGTGATTTGCCAGAGAAGGTGGTGCAGACCGACGCGCGCAAAAAGGCCAACGCATTCGATGCCCCTATCTCTATTTATGAAGTGCATCTCGGGTCATGGCGTCGTCACACCGACAATAATTTCTGGCTGAGCTACCGTGAACTGGCGGATCAACTGATCCCCTACGTGAAGTGGATGGGCTTTACCCACCTCGAACTGTTACCGGTTAACGAACACCCTTTTGACGGCAGTTGGGGCTATCAACCGACCGGCCTGTACGCGCCAACCCGCCGTTTCGGCACCCGCGATGATTTCCTCTATTTTATCAAAGCCGCCCATACGGCGGGATTAAACGTCATCCTCGACTGGGTGCCGGGGCACTTTCCGTCGGATGATTTTGGCCTCGCTGATTTTGACGGTACAAATCTGTATGAACATAGCGATCCCCGTGAAGGTTACCACCAGGACTGGAATACGCTGATTTATAACTACGGTCGTCGCGAAGTCAGTAACTATCTGGTGGGGAACGCCCTGTACTGGATCGAACGCTTTGGCATTGATGCCCTGCGCGTGGATGCGGTGGCCTCAATGATCTATCGCGATTACAGCCGTAAAGAGGGTGAGTGGATCCCCAACGAATTCGGCGGTCGTGAAAACCTCGAAGCCATTGAGTTTTTACGCAGTACTAACCGTATTCTCGGGGAGCAGGTGCCGGGTGCGGTCAGCATGGCTGAGGAGTCGACGGATTTTGCAGGCGTGTCGCGCCCGCCATCAATGGGTGGGTTGGGGTTCTGGTACAAATGGAATCTGGGCTGGATGCATGACACCCTGGATTATATGAAGCTCGATCCGGTTCATCGCCAGTATCACCATGACAAACTCACCTTTGGCATGCTCTACAACAGCACGGAAAACTTCGTACTGCCGTTATCCCATGACGAAGTGGTGCACGGTAAAAAATCCATCCTTGACCGCATGCCGGGCGACGCCTGGCAAAAGTTTGCCAACCTGCGGGCTTATTACGCCTGGATGTGGGCCTTCCCTGGCAAAAAACTGCTGTTTATGGGCAATGAATTTGCTCAGGGCCGGGAGTGGAACCATGATGCCAGCCTCGACTGGCATCTGCTGGAAGGCGGGGACAACTGGCATCACGGCGTTCAGCGA
This sequence comes from Phytobacter sp. V91, assembly GCF_965644225.1. NCBI lineage: Bacteria > Pseudomonadati > Pseudomonadota > Gammaproteobacteria > Enterobacterales > Enterobacteriaceae > Phytobacter > Phytobacter sp. V91. Next base: position 4,009 of record NZ_CBFFRJ010000057.1, read on the forward strand.
CTGGTGCGTGATATGAACCACAGCTATCGCCATCACAAAGCCCTGCATGAGCTGGATTTTGATGATTACGGCTTTGAATGGCTGGTGGTGGATGACCATGAGCGCTCGGTGTTTGTGTTTGTGCGCCGGGACAAAGCAGGCAATGAAATCATTATCGCCAGCAACTTCACCCCGGTGCCGCGTCACCATTACCGTTTTGGCATCAACCAGCCAGGCCGCTGGCGTGAAGAGCTGAATACCGACTCCATGCACTACCACGGCAGCAATGCCGGCAACGGGGGCAGCGTGCATAGCGATGACATCCCGAGCCACGGGCGCGCGCATTCGCTGTCTGTTACGCTGCCGCCGTTATCTACCCTCTGGATGGTCCGGGAGGGTGAATGACAAGACTGACCACCGGCAAGCCGCTACCGCTCGGGGCGCATCTGATGGACGGCGGGGTGAATTTCACTCTTTTTTCCGCCCATGCGCAGCGCGTGGAATTATGTCTGTTTGACGATGAAGGCAACGAGCAGCGCGTTGATCTTCCTGCCCGCAGTGGTGACGTCTGGCATGGTTTTCTGCCAGAGGCAAAGGCCGGTCAGCGTTACGGCTATCGCGTGCATGGCCCCTGGGATCCGGCGAATGGACATCGCTTTAATCCGGCGAAACTGGTCATCGATCCCTGTGCACAGCGGATTGACGGCGAGGTCTGCGATAATCCGCTTTTCCATGGCGGCTATCACCAGCCCGATCCCCATGACAGTGCGGCGATAGCGCCAAAATGCGTGGTGGTTGATGAACGTTATGACTGGGAAAACGACTGCCCGCCCGCTACGCCATGGGGCAACACTGTTATCTACGAAGCCCACGTTAAAGGCCTGACGTACCTGCACCCGGATCTGCCGCCGGAGGTGCGTGGCACCTATCGCGCGCTGGGCCATCCGGTGATGATTGCTTACTTTAAAATGCTGGGGATAACCGCGCTTGAGCTGATGCCGGTGGCCCATTTTGCCAGTGAACCGCGTCTGCAACGCCTGGGATTAAGCAATTACTGGGGCTATAACCCGCTGGGTTTGTTTGCGCTGGATCCCCGCTATGCCAGCTCGCCGCAGAGCGCCATCAGCGAGTTTCGTGATGCGGTCAAAGCGCTGCACAAAAACGGTATTGAAGTGGTGCTCGATATTGTCCTTAACCACTCTGCTGAAATTGACCTTGATGGGCCAACGCTCTCCCTGCGCGGAATCGATAACCGTAGCTATTATTGGTTAAGGGACGATGGCGATTACGAGAACTGGACCGGCTGCGGCAACACGCTGAATCTGAACCATGCAGGCGGTGTGGCCTTTGCGCTGGGCTGCCTGCGGCATTGGGTTGAGGTCTTCCACATTGATGGTTTTCGCTTTGATTTAGCAACGGTGATGGGGCGCACGCCGGACTACAGCCAGCATGCGCCCCTATTTGAGGCAATAAAGCAGGACCCGCTGTTGTCGGGGCTAAAGCTGATTGCTGAACCCTGGGATATTGGTCATGGCGGCTATCAGGTGGGCAATTTCCCGCCGCTCTTCGCCGAGTGGAACGACCATTTTCGCGATGCCAGTCGCCGCTTCTGGCTGGAGCAATCTCTGTCCCTGGGCGAATTTGCCGGGCGCTTTGCCGCCTCAAGCGATGTGTTCCGTCACCATGGGCGCTTACCCTGCGCTTCGGTCAATCTGGTGACCGCGCACGATGGTTTTACCCTGCGTGATTGCGTGAGCTTTAACCATAAACATAACCAGGCAAATGGTGAAGAAAACCGCGATGGCACTAACAACAACCATAGTAATAATCATGGTATAGAAGGTTTAAGCAGCAGTTTTGAGATAACAGAAAGGAGGCGAGCAAGCGTCCATGCCCTGTTAACCACACTGCTGCTGGCTCAGGGAACCCCTATGCTGCTGGCAGGTGATGAGCAGGGCCACAGTCAGCACGGTAATAACAACGCTTACTGCCAGGACAATGCGCTGACCTGGCTTGACTGGCAACAGGCAAACAGTGGGCTGGTGAGTTTTACCGCTGCGTTGATCCATCTTCGTAAGCGCATTCCGGCATTAACCCGGAACCGGTGGTGGGAAGAGGGTGATGGGGGCGTTCGTTGGTTAAATAAGGCGGCACAACCTCTCAGCAACGAGGAGTGGCAAGGCGGTACCCATTGCCTGCAAATCCAGTTGTCCGATCGGATACTCATCACGATCAACGGAACCTCTGAGGTTGTCGAACTGGTGTTACCCGCAGGGGAGTGGCGTGCCATTCCTCCGTTTGCCGGAGAGGATAATCCGGTAGTCATGGCTGTCTGGCATGGGCCCGCGCACGGAGTGTGCGTATTTGAAAGGTCATAAAAAAGGAGTTAGTCATGGTTCGATTAGAGAAGAACGATCCTTTAATGTTAGCGCGCCAACTGCCATTAAAGTCTGTTGCCCTGATACTCGCTGGCGGGCGTGGGACACGCCTGAAAGATTTGACAAAAAAACGCGCTAAACCTGCCGTTCACTTTGGCGGGAAATTCCGCATCATCGATTTTGCCCTGTCCAACTGCATTAACTCCGGTATTCGCCGTATTGGTGTCATTACTCAGTATCAATCTCACACGCTGGTGCAGCATATTCAGCGCGGCTGGTCTTTCTTTAACGAAGAGATGAATGAATTTGTCGACCTGCTGCCTGCGCAACAGCGCGTGCACGGGGAAAGCTGGTATCGCGGTACCGCCGATGCGGTTACGCAAAACCTCGACATTATTCGTCGCTACGGGGCTGAATACATCGTGATTCTGGCGGGTGACCATATCTATAAGCAGGATTATTCCCGCATGCTTATCGATCATGTCGAAAAAGGTGCGCGTTGCACCGTCGCCTGCATGCCGGTGCCCATTGAAGAGGCAAGCGCATTTGGCGTCATGGGCGTCGATGAAAATGACAAAATTATCGAGTTTGTTGAAAAGCCAGCGAACCCGCCAGCGATGCCCGGTGACAATACCAAATCGTTGGCAAGTATGGGGATTTATGTCTTCGATGCTGAATACCTCTACGAACTGCTGGAAGAGGACGACAAGAATGAAAATTCCAGTCATGACTTCGGCAAAGATATCATTCCCCTGATCACCAATGCTGGCATGGCTTATGCACATCCTTTCCCATTATCCTGCGTGCAATCGGACCCTGAGTTAGAACATTACTGGCGTGATGTGGGAACCCTGGAAGCGTACTGGAAAGCCAACCTCGACCTCGCAAGCGTGGTCCCTGAGCTGGATATGTACGATCGGAACTGGCCTATTCGTACCTATAATGAATCGTTGCCCCCGGCAAAATTTGTTCAGGACAGATCAGGCAGCCACGGGATGACGCTCAACTCGCTGGTTTCCGGAGGCTGTGTTATCTCCGGGTCGGTGGTGGTGCAATCGGTCCTGTTCTCGCGCGTGCGGGTTAACTCATTCTGCAATATCGACTCTGCCGTTATCCTGCCAGAGGTCTGGATAGGGCGTTCTTGTCGCCTGCGGCGCTGCATTATTGACCGGGCCTGCGTTATCCCGGAAGGGACGATCATAGGCGAGAATGCCGAAGAGGACGCTCGCCGGTTTTACCGCTCCGAAGAGGGCATTGTGCTGGTGACGCGCGAAATGCTGCGCAAGCTGCAAAAAGAGTAACAGCATCGACATAACCTTGCGCGGAAGGGGTCCGCGCGCTGTTTTTCCGCCAGCCTTTGCGCATTAGCGGTTTTGAACAGGAGCGATAATGCAGGTTTTACATGTATGTTCCGAGATGTTTCCGTTGCTGAAGACCGGGGGTCTGGCAGATGTCATTGGCGCATTGCCTGCGGCGCAAATTGCCGACGGTGTGGATGCGCGAGTGTTGCTGCCTGCGTTTCCTGATATCCGTCGGGGAGTGATGGATGCTCAGGTTGTGACGCGCCGGGATACGTTCGCCGGTCGAATAACATTGCTGTTCGGACATTTCAATGGAGTAGGGATCTACTTAATTGATGCCCCACATCTTTATGAGCGGCCCGGCAGCCCGTATCACGATACTAATCTTTTTGCTTACACCGATAACGTGCTGCGCTTTGCGCTGCTTGGCTGGGTAGGCGCAGAAATGGCAAGCGGGCTTGATCCCTTCTGGCGGCCTGATGTTGTGCACGCGCATGACTGGCATGCGGGCCTGGCACCGGCGTACCTGGCAGCAAAAGGACGCCCGGCGAAGTCTGTTTTTACCGTTCATAACCTGGCGTACCAGGGGATGTACTACGCTCACCATATGAGTGAAATACAGCTGCCATCGTCCTTCTATAACATGCATGGTCTGGAGTTTAACGGGCAGATTTCGTTTCTTAAAGCCGGTCTGTACTACGCGGATCATATTACGGCGGTCAGTCCGACCTATGCCCGGGAGATAACTGAACCGCAGTTTGCTTACGGCATGGAAGGGTTGCTGCGTCAGCGGCAAATGGAAGGGCGGGTCTCCGGCATCCTGAACGGCGTGGATGAAAAAATTTGGGACCCGGCAACGGATTTGCTGCTCGCCTCACGCTACACGCGCGACACTCTGGAAGAAAAAGCGGAAAACAAACGTCAGCTGCAGGTCGCAATGGGGCTGAAAGTTAACGACAAAGTGCCGCTGTTTGCGGTGGTGAGTCGCTTAACCAGCCAGAAGGGGCTGGATTTGGTGCTGGAGGCGCTGCCGGGCCTGCTTGAGCAGGGCGGGCAGCTGGCGCTGCTGGGCGCAGGGGATCCGGTTTTGCAGGAAGGTTTCCTGGCCGCAGCGGCAGAACATCCGGGTCAGGTGGGGGTGCAGATTGGCTATCATGAAGCTTTCTCACATCGCATCATGGGAGGTGCTGACGTCATTCTGGTGCCAAGCCGTTTCGAACCCTGTGGGTTAACGCAGCTTTATGGATTGAAGTACGGCACGCTGCCGCTGGTACGGCGTACTGGTGGGCTGGCCGATACGGTTTCTGATAGCTCTCTGGAGAATCTGGCAGACGGCATAGCCAGTGGTTTTGTATTTGAAGACAGTAATGCCTGGTCGCTGCTTCGCGCGATTCGGCGTGCTTTCGTGTTGTGGTCCCGTCCTTCACTGTGGCGTTTTGTCCAGCGTCAGGCGATGGGCATGGATTTTAGCTGGCAGGTCGCAGCGCAGTCGTACCGCGATCTCTACTTTCGGTTGAAATAAGTTCCTGGAATCACTCATATGAATGCACCTTTTACTTATGCATCACCCACTTTGAGCGTTGAGGCGTTAAAACATTCAATTGCTTACAAGCTGATGTTCACCATCGGTAAAGATCCGGTCATTGCCAACAAACATGAGTGGCTGAACGCCACGCTGTTTGCGGTACGTGACCGCCTGGTTGAACGCTGGTTGCGTTCCAACCGTGCACAGCTGTCTCAGGAAACGCGCCAGGTCTATTACCTGTCGATGGAGTTTCTGATTGGGCGAACGCTTTCCAATGCATTGTTATCATTAGGTATTTATGATGACGTTAAAAATGCGCTGGAAGAGATGGGGTTAGACCTGGCGGAACTGATCGCCGAAGAGAATGACCCAGGCCTTGGCAACGGCGGCTTAGGCCGTCTGGCAGCCTGTTTCCTGGATTCGCTGGCGACGCTGGCCCTGCCTGGCCGCGGCTATGGCATCCGTTATGACTACGGGATGTTCAAGCAAAACATCGTCGACGGGCGGCAAAAAGAGTCCCCGGATTACTGGCTGGAATACGGTAACCCGTGGGAGTTTAAGCGCCACAACACGCGTTATAAGGTGCTTTTCGGCGGCCGCATTCAGCAGGAAGGTAAAAAGACGCGCTGGCTGGAAACCGAAGAAATTCTCGCCGTCGCCTATGACCAGATAATCCCCGGTTATGACACGGACGCCACGAACACCCTGCGTCTGTGGAATGCGCAGGCCAGTAGCGAAATCAACCTCGGTAAATTTAACCAGGGGGACTACTTCGCGGCGGTGGAAGATAAAAACCACTCTGAGAACGTCTCCCGCGTGCTCTACCCGGATGACTCAACCTATTCTGGCCGTGAATTGCGTCTGCGTCAGGAGTACTTCCTGGTCTCAGCGACCGTTCAGGACATTCTCAGCCGTCATTTCCAGTTGCATAAAACCTACAGCAACCTGGCGGAGAAAACGGCCATTCACCTCAACGATACCCATCCGGTATTGTCGATCCCTGAACTGATGCGCCTGTTGATTGATGAGCATAAGTTTAGCTGGGATGAAGCTTTTGAAGTGACCTGCCAGGTCTTCTCGTACACCAATCACACGTTGATGAGTGAAGCTCTGGAAACCTGGCCGATTGATATGCTCGGCAAGATTTTGCCGCGCCATTTGCAGATCATTTTTGAAATTAACGACTACTTCCTGAAAACCATTCAGGAGCAGTATCCGAACGATGTTGGCCTGCTCAGCCGTGCCTCCATCATCGATGAGTCACATGGTCGCCGGGTGCGGATGGCCTGGCTGGCGGTGGTGGTCAGCCATAAAGTGAACGGGGTCTCGGAGCTGCACTCCAACCTGATGGTGCAGTCACTGTTTGCCGATTTTGCCAGTATTTTCCCGATGCGTTTTACCAACGTGACCAATGGCGTAACCCCACGCCGCTGGCTGGCGCTGGCAAACCCATCGCTGTCGGAGGTACTGGATGAAAATATTGGCCGCACCTGGCGTACCGATTTGAGCCAGCTCAGTGAGCTGGAGCAGCATATCGATTATCCGTTGGTGAATCAGGCGATTCGCCATGCGAAGCTGGAAAACAAAAAGCGTCTTGCCGAGGTTATCGCCCAGCAACTGAACGTGGTGGTCAATCCGAAAGCGCTGTTCGATGTGCAGATCAAGCGTATTCATGAGTACAAACGCCAGTTGATGAACGTGCTGCATGTCATCCTGCGTTACAACCGTATCAAAGCGGATCCGAAAGCCCAGTGGGTGCCACGGGTCAATATCTTTGCCGGTAAAGCCGCTTCCGCCTATTACATGGCGAAGCACATCATCCATCTCATCAATGATGTGGCAACGGTCATCAACAACGATCCTGAGATTGGCGACAAGCTGAAAGTGGTCTTTATCCCCAACTACAGCGTCAGCCTGGCGCAGGTGATCATTCCGGCGGCGGATCTCTCCGAGCAGATTTCACTGGCCGGCACCGAGGCATCAGGCACCAGTAACATGAAGTTTGCCCTCAATGGCGCGCTGACCATCGGCACCCTGGATGGGGCCAACGTTGAGATGCTGGAGCATGTAGGCGAAGAGAATATCTTTATTTTCGGTAACACCGCCGAAGAAGTTGAAGAGCTACGCCGCAAGGGCTACAAACCGCGTGACTACTATGAACAGGATGAAGAGCTGCATCAGGTGCTGACGCAAATGGCGACCGGGCTGTTTAATCCGCAGGATCCGGGGCGTTACCGTGATTTGGTGGATTCGCTGATTAACTTTGGTGACCACTACCAGGTGCTGGCCGATTTCCGCAGCTATGTGGATTGTCAGGATAAGGTCGATGAACTCTATCGTCACCCGGAAGAGTGGACCACCAAAGCGATGCACAACATCGCCAATATGGGCTATTTCTCCTCTGACAGGACTATCCAGGAGTATGCCGACCATATCTGGCATATTGATCCGGTTCGACTGTAAGCCGCAGCGCGGTTAAGCATCATATCTGAACGGAGCCGGCTGGCTCCGTTTTTCTGACCAATATTTTCAGAAAACAAAGGGTACAGGTATTCAAACTGCCACTTTATAATTCTGTTAATACACAAGGATGAGGTGACAGGAATATGAAATTCTGGTGGTGGGTACGTTCGCTTTTAATGACGCTTATTGCTGTTCCGTTAATGGCAAATGGTATGGCGTTTGTAGGTTTTATTTCTAATGATGTCGTCGTCACTATTACGCTTTATATATTGTGTAGCCTGTTGATGCTCGCAGCCGGTTGGCTGTGGGCGAAAGTGATGCAGCCGCAAGAGAATAATGCTTTGCGCCAGAGTTTGCTGCTGCTGCCTGCGGTAGTGGTTTTGTGCGCATGGCTAGTGATTATGCAACTCACTGGGCTGAGTTTTACCAGCCAGTATTGGTTCAGTTACTACATCCCTCTGATAGCGCCCTGGTTTTTTGTATCTTTTCTCGCCGTTTTGTCCGCTCAGTTCTGGGCGATGGTTGTTATTCCTGTTGGGGCGCAGGTCTGTTTTACGCTGGGTTATTACTGGCGTAATCGCGCGCTCCCTGATTGCCGAATACAGCTCAGGCTACGCCGGGCAATAGTGCTCATTATCGCGATACTGGTGTTGCTTGCCGGATGGCAGGCAAAGATGCGGGCGGATAAGTTCGCGACTGTTGATAGCGGGCTGAGTATTAGCGAGGAGCTGGATACCTATAATTACCGCCCGAATTCTAAGTACAGTAAACTTACCGCCCTGCGTGGCGCGCCGCCCTTCATCTTTAGTGATAAGCATCCCCGACTGGATGGCGCGACCGCAGCTTATCCGGTTTATGCCTCGGCATTCTATGCGCTGAACACATTTCCTGACAACATGCCCCGTTATAAAAGAGAATCGTGCTGTCTGGCTATTTCGCGAACCCCGGAAGCCTATAAAAATATCATTGCCGATAAAGCCGATATTATTTTTGTCGCTCAGCCTTCAGAAGGGCAGAAAAAGCGCGCACTGGAGGCAAATACCAGACTGACTTACACTCCGTTTTCCCGCGAAGCATTTGTCTTTATTACGCACGCTGACAACCCAGTTAATACGCTCACCCAACAGCAGGTACGCGACATCTTCAGCGGCAAAATTACCCGCTGGGATGAAGTGGGCGGCGACAAACGGGATATTGAAGTCTGGCAGCGGCCAGAGGACTCCGGTAGCCAGTCCACTATGCTGGCAAAAGTGATGAAAGAGACGCCCATGCTGCCGCCGAAGGAAACGGAAGTGGCTGCGGGAATGGGCGGGGTTTTGCGTAAGGTAGCGGAATACCAGAACAGCAAAGGGGCGATTGGTTATAGCTTTCGCTACTACGCAACAAAGATGAACCCCACTGCCGGTATCAAGCTGTTAGCCATTGATGGTATCCCGCCGACAAAAGAGACCATCCGCGACGGCAGTTATCCATTCACGGTCGACGTTTATATGGTGACGAGGGAAAATCCAGCGCCTGAAACGCAAAAGCTGGTGGCGTGGTTTTTAAGCCCACAGGGCCAGTCACTGGTTGAAGATGCGGGGTATGTGCCGCTGTACGATACGCTGGAATAACCGCCGATAAAAGCGCCCCGCAAGCGTTGGGTTGCGGGGCGCTTTGTTATATTACGACGCCAGCGACAGCGCGGTTTTGCGATGAAGAGTCAGCCATTGGGCGACACGGGATTGCTCGTCCGCATCCAGCCACATACCGAGTTTGGTGCGACGCCAGAGCGCATCGTCCGGGCGACGAACCCACTCATGTTCAACCAGATAACGCAGTTCGGCTTCGTATAACTCATGGCCGAAATGTTCGCCGAGATCGTTTATTGACGTTTTATCCTGCAGAATAATCTTGCTGTTGCTGCCGTAGGTACGGGCAAAATGCCGCGCCAGAGACTCGGTGATAAACGGATAACGACGGCGTAACCTGGCCGCGTAATCATCCCTGTCACCTTCGAACTCCCCACCGGGCAGCACGCTTCCCTTCGTCCAGGCAGGACCAATCCCCTGGTAATAAGAGGACAGCTTTTCCATTGCGTGTTCAGCGAGCTTACGATAGGTGGTGAGTTTGCCGCCAAATACCGACAACAACGGGGCTTTGCCGCCAACGTCATGAATATCCAGGGTGTAATCGCGGGTAATCGCCTGCGGTGAATCGGACTCGTCATCACACAGCGGACGCACGCCTGAATACGTCCAGACAATATCGTTACGCGACAGCTGTTGCTTAAAGTGCGCGTTATACACGTTAAGCAGGTAATTTACTTCGCTGTCGTCGATCTCAACGCTTTTCGGATCGCCCTGATATTCCACATCGGTGGTGCCAATAATCGAAAACTCATCCATCCACGGGATCACAAACACAATGCGTTTGTCTTCGTTTTGCAGGATGTAAGCCTGTTTCTGTGTGTGCACGCGCGGGACCACAATATGACTGCCTTTGATCAGGCGGATACCGTATGGCGACGGCAGATGCATACCGTCATCAAAGAACTGTTTGACCCACGGGCCGGTGGCATTGACCAGACCGCGCGCCTGCCAGCTGTGTTTTTCTCCGGTGTCGATATCTTCGGCTTCAACTATCCACAGGCCATTTTCACGCCTTGCTGAGGTTGCACGCGTGCGGGTCAGCACTTCTCCGCCCTGTTTCACCACCATCTGGGCATTGGCGACCACCAGACGCGCATCGTCCACCCAGCAGTCGGAATATTCGAAACCGCGCACAATTTCTGGTTTCAGGACAGATTCTGAGCCAAAACGCAAACCCTGCGAACCGGGGAGGCTGGTGCGTTTCCCTAAATGGTCGTACATAAACAGACCAATGCGGATCATCCAGGCCGGACGCAGATGCGGGCGATGCGGCAAACGAAAGCGCATAGGGAAGGCAATATGAGGCGCCATTTTCAGCAGCACTTCGCGTTCAGCCAGCGCTTCGCTGACCAGCCGAAATTCGTAGTGCTCCAGGTAGCGCAGGCCGCCGTGAATCAACTTCGAGCTGGCGCTTGAGGTCGCGCAGGCCAAATCCTGAGCTTCCAGCATGAGCACGGACAGGCCGCGCCCGGCAGCATCCGCCGCGATACCGGCACCGTTAATGCCCCCGCCAATGACAATCAGATCTTTGATTTCCATGCTGCCCTCATGCACTTTCGTTAAAGCTCATAAATGTTCGATATCGCTCATGATAGCAAAGGAAAACGCCTTTGGTAACATCAAAAAAACAATTTAGAGTGATATGCATAACATAATGGCGTTTCAGTGGCGGGAGGACGTAAACTAACCGCATCCGTCATGACTAAAAGAGAGCCTCATGGATCATTTTGTTTGTATTAACGTTGAAGAAACCCACCAGAAATTGCAGCAACAACAGGCGGTGCTGGTCGATATTCGTGATCCGCAGAGCTTTGCCATGGGCCATACGCCAGGCGCTTTCCATTTGACCAACGACACGCTGGCGACATTTATGCGTGAGACGGATTTTGACACGCCGGTGATGGTGATGTGTTACCACGGCAACAGCAGTAAAGGCGCCGCTCAGTATCTGTTGCAGCAGGGCTATGACAGCGTATTCAGCGTTGACGGCGGCTTTGATGCCTGGCATCGCCATTTCCCGGCAGAAGTTGCACACGGAACCCTTCAGGGATAGGGCCATCTCCCGCTATACTGTCCTCTTTTCCAGGGACTAAGCGACCACCTGATATGTTGATGATCACGTCTTTTTCCAACCCGCGTATCGCCCAGGCGTTTGTTGATTACATGCAAACTCAGGGCGTGATTCTTACCATTCAGCATCATCAGCAAAGCGATATCTGGCTGGCAGACGACGCTCAGGCCGAAAAGGTCAGAGCTGAGCTGGCGCGCTTTATGGAAAACCCCGCAGACCCACGCTATCTGGCCGCCAGCTGGCAATCCGGGCAGACGAGCAGCGGCTTGCACTATCGTCGTTTTCCACTGCGGGCCGCATTGCAGGAACGCGGCGGGCCGCTGACGCTGGTTATTTTTGCCGCCTGCGTGCTGGTCTTTCTGCTGATGAACATTGTCGGCGATCAGAAGGTGCTTATCTGGTTAAGCTGGCCGTCTGACGCCGCCGCGCAGTTTGACGTCTGGCGCTACTTCACCCATGCGGTAATGCACTTTTCGCTGGTTCATATAATCTTTAACCTGTTCTGGTGGTGGTATCTTGGCGGAGCAGTCGAAAAGCGCCTTGGCAGCGGCAAACTGCTGGTGATTACCCTTATCAGCGCCTTACTGAGGGGGTTCCTTCAGTTCAAACTTTCAGGTCCGTGGTTCGGTGGATTGTCGGGTGTGGTCTACGCCCTGATTGGTTACGTCTGGTTGCGCGGTGAGCGCGATCCGGAACGCCCGGTTTATCTCCCTCGCGGGCTGGCTATCTTTACTGTGGTGATACTGGTTGCCGAATGGTTTGGCGTGTCGGCAATGAACAGTGCCACCGGCGCCCATACTGCCGGGCTGCTGATTGGCCTTGCCATGGCGCTGGTCGATACAGTGAATGCGCGAAAACGAACATAATTATCCAGAGACAATTCATGAAACAAACACAACGTCATGACGCGATCATTGAACTGGTGAAGCTACAGGGATATGTCAGCACGGAAGAACTGGTAGAACAATTCGCGGTTAGCCCGCAGACTATTCGTCGCGATCTCAACGACCTGGCGGATCAAAATAAGATCTTACGTCACCATGGCGGCGCGGCGCTGCCTTCGAGTTCGGTGAATACGTCATGGCACGATCGTAAAGCGACGCAGACGGCGGAAAAAGAGCGCATTGCACGTAAGGTCGCCAGCCAGATCCCTGACGGGGCGACGTTATTTATCGATATTGGCACGACCCCTGAAGCTGTCGCTCATGCCCTGCTCGATCACAACAATTTGCGGGTGGTGACTAACAACCTCAATGTGGCCAATACGCTGCTCAAAAAAGAGGATTTCCGCGTCATTCTGGCGGGCGGGGAATTACGCAGTCGGGACGGCGGTATTGTGGGCGAAGCCACCCTGGATTTTATTTCTCAGTTCCGCCTCGATTTCGGCATTCTGGGGATCAGCGGCATAGATGCCGACGGTTCGCTGCTGGAATTTGACTACCATGAAGTGCGGACCAAGCGGGCGATCATTGAAAACTCCCGCCACGTGATGCTGGTGGTGGATCACTCGAAGTTTGGCCGCAACGCGATGGTCAATATGGGCAGCATCAGCATGGTGGATACGGTCTACACTGACGTGCCGCCACCTGCTGGCGTGATGCAGGTGCTCACCAGCAATAACATTCAGCTTGAGCTGTGTTGATGCTGTAAGGTTTCCCAGCTCAGACCGAAACGGGCCAGATACTTGCGTAGCCTGTCTGCATCGTTGACGGTGGTTTTACCCTGACGTGAAATATCGAATAGCTGCCGCCCGGCATCAGACAGTGATTTTGCCTGGCGGCAGACGCTAATCACATTCTCCAGTTGCATACGATCAAACAGATCCAGCGCGGCGGGCGCTATACCGGGTATGCCTTCGAGCATTGAGGGCCGCTCGGCTCCCCAGCTGTATTGTAAACGCTCAATTTCATCTTTAACTGTCTCCAGGGTGATACGCCCGTTATCGGCAAGGGTCGCCATGCGGGTGACGCTGGCGGAAAGCTCGCGGAAATTACCGCTCCAGAGTGCCTGAGGTGATGTTGCGAAAGTTAGCCAGGCGCGCCGTGCTTCGGTGTTAAAACGTGTGCTGTCGCCCGTTAGCGCCGTATGGCGTTCAAGCTCGTAATCAAGATTGGGCTCGATATCCTCATGGCGCTGGCGCAGTCCCGGGAGTTCAAAGGTCCAGAGGTTGATACGTGCGTATAAATCTTCACGAAATTTTCCCTCAGCCACCAGTTGACGGAGATCGCGGACCGTACCGGCAATCAACTGAAAATCACTGCTGACCTGCTGGTCGCTACCAAAGGGATAAAAGCGTTTCTCTTCAATGGCCTTCAGCAGCATCGCCTGCTCATCAGCGCCAAGCTCCCCAACTTCATCGAGAAACAGCATGCCGCCATCGGCGCTACGCAGCAGACCCGCGCGCTCTTCTCTTGCGCCAGTAAAGGCGCCTTTAACGTGGCCAAAAAGTGCGGACATCGCCGTATCCCCGCGCAGGGTGGCGCAGTTCACTTCCACAAAGGGGCCGCTGAACTGGTGGCGGGACAGCTTAAGTTCATAGATTCGGCGGGCCAGAAACGATTTGCCCGCACCGGTTGGGCCATTGAGCAAAACAGGCGAGCGGGAACGGATCGCAACGCGCTCAATATGTTCAATCATCCGGTTAAAACGTTCGTTACGCGTCTCAATGCCGGATTTCAGGAAATTGAGGGTCTCTTCCCGCTCCTGGGCAAAACGGGTCGCAATGGCGTTATAGCGGCTGAGATCGAGGTCGATGATGGTCACCTCGCCCGGGCTGTGCAATTTATCCTTTTTCCGTGGCGGTGACGTTTGCACCAGCCGTGCCGGTAGATAGCGGGCTTCTGCCAGTAAGAACCAGCAGATTTGGGCGACATGCGTCCCGGTGGTGATATGCACCAGATAGTCTTCATCTTCCGGGGAAAATGTATGGCTGCGGGCAAAATCGTGCAGGCAGGCATAAACCTCTTCGAAATCCCACGGATTACGAAGCGATATTTCAACACCCACCACCTCGGTTTCTGGCGAAACGCTGGCGATGTCCTGTTTTAAGGTTTCAAACAACGAGCGTGAGCGGGCGTCATAGAGTAATTCGTAACGGTGGACAACCAGCGTCTCCTGCTGGCAGAGGCACAGCGAAGGACGCCATTTATCCCAGCGTTGACTATTACGACCCGCATAGTCCAGTACCGTACCGACAAATCCAAACGCCACCGTCTTTCGCATTTTAGAAATCCATATAAATAACGATATTTAATTATCGTATTTTCATTGTATCGGTGCAGCCGTTTTTTGCTTTCTGATGAAGTGAAATTATTTTTTTCTATAAAAATCAATTAAATAACTTCTTATTTCATTTCTGGCACGCAGGTTGCAGTAACACTGATATAGAAATTAACGGAAATGGATAAACATATGGCGAATCCACTTTTGTTCCGCTCATTGTTACGTGGAGTACCGCAGGCCGATACCCGCAACCAGCAACAGGCGCCGGCCTTTAGTTTTACGCCGCGCCATAAGCTGGCGCAGATAGTGATGACGGGCTGCATGAATGAAACCTTTTATGCCAGCGCCCAGGCGCAACTGAATGATGTGCTGGAAGCCGCAAAAGATCAGGACGATCTGTTTCTGGCGCAGCTGGCCATTTATGGCCGTGAGCGTGGGATGATGAAAGATATGCCCGCCTTGCTGACGGCGATCCTGGCGGCGCGCGGTTCAGCGCTGTTACCTCTGGTATTTGCCCGCACGATCGATAACGGTCGTATGTTGCGTAACTTCGTACAGATACTGCGTAGCGGCGTGACGGGTCGACGCTCTTTGGGGACGCGGCCTAAGAAACTGATTCAACGCTGGTTGCAGAATGCCAGCGAAGAGCGCCTGTTACAGGCTTCGGTGGGTAACGCGCCAACGCTTGCGGACATGGTAAAGATGGTTCACCCCCGCCCGCAGGCCGTGTGGCAGGACGCTTTTTTTGCCTGGCTGCTGAATAAGCCGGTGGATAAAAAGCAGTTGCCGGAAAAAACGCGCGCGCTGCTGGCGTTTCGTGAAAATCATCAGGAAAGCCAGTTACCTGATGTGCCGTTTTTATTACTGACCAACAGCCCCCTGAGCACCGCGCAGTGGACAAAGCTTGCGCAGCTGATGAGCTGGCAAAGCCTGCGTATGAATTTGAACACGCTTGCGCGTCACGGGGTGTTTGAAAATGAGCAGGTGGCCAACGATGTGGCGAAACGGCTGTCGGATCCTCTTAAGGTGCGTCAGTCGAAAGTCTATCCGTACCAGCTGCTGGCCGCATGGAGCAACCTGCAAAGCAATGTGCCGGAGATGATTGGCAATGCTTTACAACAGGCGATGGAATACGCCCTGGCGAATTTGCCGCGATTCGACGGCAATGTGGTGGTCTGCCCGGATGTTTCAGGCTCGATGCACACGCCTGTAACCGGAGGACGCAAGGGGGCCAGCAGCAAGATCCGTTGTATTGATGTTGCCGGTTTAATTGCCGCCGCCGTATTGCGCAATCACCCTGCGGCTCGCGTGCTGCCGTTCGAATGCGACGTGGTGAATGTTGCGCTTGATCCCCGGCAGTCGGTGATGTGCAACGCCCGCAAGCTGGCGTCCATTGGGGGCGGGGGAACGAACTGTTCTGCCCCTCTGCGCCGATTGCTTAAGGAGCGCACGCCGGTGGATCTGGTGATTATGGTGTCGGATAACGAATCATGGATGGATAGCTCACGCCGTGGTTCGACGGCCACCATGGAGTGCTGGGCGGCGTTAAAAAAACGTTATCCCCGCGCCAGACTGGTATGTATTGATCTGTTGCCTTACGGCACCACTCAGGCGAAGGAACAGGACGATATTTTGAACGTCGGTGGTTTTAGCGACGAGGTTTTTACGGTGATTGATAACTTTGTTAACGGTCGCTACGGCAGCGAACACTGGCTGGAGGAGATCCAGTCCGTCGCGCTGTCATAAATATTCAGTAACGCACGAATGCTGGCCGGGATTACATCTTTCCCGATACGTACCATCCCGGCCATAACTTGTCGTACGGAACTGAAGGCACGAATGCCGGTGGATCTACATCCTTTACGATCCTTGTCGCAGGTTCGAATCCTGTCGGAGTTAACTCCGTAGCTCAGTGGTAGAGCGGGCGATTCACCACTTTTTGTCGTGCCACCTTTTTTGGCGAATGCAGACGGATCTACATGGGACAGTAAGGTTGCAGGTGCAAATCCTGCCGGATTAAACCTCCGTAGCTCAATAAGACAGAGCGTACTGATAACGATTCGTCACTAACTTGTCGCCACCCTGATAATAAAACGAGAAAAGACAATGAATTATGAATTAATGACCACCCAGAATGCCGCGGTGAAAATGTGGACCAGAGGCGTACCGGTTGAGGACGAAGCCCGTCAGCAGTTAATCAATACGGCAAAAATGCCCTTTATTTTCAATCATATTGCCGTCATGCCGGATGTGCATTTGGGTAAAGGTTCAACCATTGGTAGCGTGATCCCAACCAAAGGGGCAATTATTCCTGCGGCGGTTGGGGTGGATATCGGTTGTGGAATGAATGCCCTGCGTACCAGTTTAACGGCGGCAGATTTGCCGGATAGCCTTGCGCAACTCAGGAGTGCAATCGAAGCTGCCGTCCCCCATGGACGTACCACCGGGCGTGGCCGTCGTGATATCGGCGCCTGGGAAAATCCCCCTGAGAATGTGGATGCGCGCTGGGCGGCCTTGCAGCTAGGTTTTCAGTGGCTAAGCGGAAAATATCCCCGTTTTCGTAACACTAACAACCATAAACATTTAGGAACCCTGGGAACGGGGAACCACTTTATCGAGATCTGTCTGGATGAGTCACAGCAGGTCTGGGTGATGCTGCACTCTGGTTCACGCGGGATTGGAAACGCCATCGGTACGCATTTTATTACGCTGGCGCAGCAGGATATGCAGCAGCATATTGCCAATCTGCCGTCGCGCGATCTGGCTTATTTTGCCGAAGGGAGCGAGCATTTTGACGATTACGTCCGTGCGGTGAGCTGGGCCCAGGATTACGCCCTGGCTAACCGGCAGGCGATGCTGGAAAATGTGCTGGCGGCGATGAGAAAAGCTGTCAGCAAACCCTTTACGCTGCTGAACGAAGCCATTAACTGTCACCATAACTATGTGCAGCAGGAACGCCACTTTGGCGAAGAGATTTTTGTCACCCGTAAAGGGGCGGTTTCCGCGCAACGCGGCCAGTTGGGGATTATCCCTGGCTCAATGGGGGCGAAAAGTTTCATCGTTCGTGGTCTGGGTAACGCCGAGGCGTTCTGTTCATGCAGCCATGGCGCCGGGCGCGTAATGAGCCGTACCAAAGCGAAGAAATTGTTCAGCGTTGAGGATCAGATCCGCGCTACCGCGCATGTTGAGTGCCGTAAAGATGCTGAGGTGATCGATGAGATCCCAATGGCCTATAAAGATATTGAAGCGGTGATGAGCGCCCAGTCGGATCTGGTCGAAATTGTGCATACCCTGCGTCAGGTGGTGTGCGTTAAAGGATAAATCATGGACACAGTGATTGCGCTGGATGGCGCGCAGGGTGAAGGTGGCGGGCAAATTTTACGTTCCGCCCTGAGTTTATCGATGATAACCGGACGACCCTTTGCAATAACAGGCATTCGTGCAGGCCGCAAGAAACCAGGTCTGCTACGCCAGCATTTAACGGCAGTGCGGGCGGCTGCGGAAATCTGCGGCGCGCAGGTGAGCGGTGATGAACCCGGTTCGCAACACCTGCGTTTTTACCCCGGGAAAATACGCGCCGGGGAGTACCGCTTTGCTATTGGCAGCGCAGGCAGTTGCATGCTGGTCCTGCAAACCGTATTGCCCGCGCTGTGGTTCGCAAAGGGGGATTCCCGCGTCGAAGTTCATGGTGGAACCCACAACCAGGCCGCGCCCAGCGCGGACTTTATCTGCCGGGTCTGGGAACCTCTGCTGGCGCGGATGGGAGTAGAGCAAAAAACGACACTGTTGCGCCATGGTTTTTATCCGGCGGGTGGTGGCAGGGTGGTTAGCGACGTTAAACCGGTGGCGAAATTGGCAAGGCTGCAACTGACCGCGCGGGGTGAACAGGTACAAATGACCGCTGAGGCTCTGCTGGCAGCGGTTCCCTGGCACGTCGGCGAGCGGGAGGTGGCGGCGCTGGCTGCGCATTTTACGCTGGCCGATAAATCCATTATCGCGCTGGAAAATCGTGTTGGTCCTGGCAATACCCTTTCGTTGGCTATCCAGAGTGAGCAACTGACGGAGCTTTTCGTTGCCTTTGGCGAGAAGGGTATCAGCGCTGAAGCTGTTGCGGCACAGGTGGTCGCGCAGGCAAAGAGCTACCTTGCAAGCCCGGCAGCAGTGGGGGAGTACCTCGCCGATCAGCTCATATTACCAGTGGCTCTGGCGGGGGAAGGGGCATTTACCGTGGCAAATCTGTCTGCCCATTTGCTGACCAATATTGCCGTTGTGGAGCAGTTCCTGGCGGTAAAATTTGCCTGCGAGCCGCAGGCTGGCGGATTTCTCGTCGAGGTGAAGCGCTAAACCCCATACCCCATCATTTTCAACAACTGCTGGGCATGCTGAACGGCGTCCTGGCGGTGGGCTACGCCCAGTTTCTGATACAGATTACGGATGTGCGTTTTGATGGTGGTGGCCGCCACCGCCAGTTCACCGGCGATTTGCTCGTTGCTGTAACCTGAATAGATCAGCCCCAGAACCTGCCATTCGCGCTGGGTCAGCGGGCTGGTACGAATCAGCTCAGGTACGTCAGGGTGGGTGAGCAGGCGCTCAACAAAGAGCTCGTCAAAGTGGGCAAACTTGTGGCGATGATGCTGGTTGATATCACGCAAAATGCGCTGAGCGCGATGCTGATCCAGTTCGGGCAGGGTATTGAGCTGAATAAGCTGACGCAACTGCTGCGCCATCGCTTCACCTTCAATCACAAAATGGCTGATAAACCCGGTGCGGTTGGCAAGCTGTAAGGCCTCGAGTAACACTCGCTGGGCATCGGTTTTACGCCCGGCCTGCCAGTAGAGCTGGTTGAGCAGCAGCAGATTGCGGTTCAGATCGCTCATCAGACGCAGGCTGCGTGCGTTCTCGTTTAACTCTTCCAGGACGATTTCTGCCGGGCCAACGTCGCCAAGCAGGATTTGCGCCCGGGCGATGTTACGCCACTGGCCCTGCAGGAAGTGATTATTGGCAAACTCGGGTTTCGGCGTCTGTCGCAGCCATTGCGTTGCGGCTTTTTTGTCCCCGACCATTTGCCAGTAAATTACCCGGACTTTATCGGCGTTCGACACCCAGTCGCTGTGATACTGACCGTTACCCAACAGATTTTCGAGGCGATGCAAATGACTGCGGGCATTGTCAAGATCGCCTCTGGCGAGTGAATTTTGGACAACCAGCGCCAGGCATTGCAGTTGCTGCTGCGGTTGATATGAGACCAGTACGTCCATCCCCTGGCGGGCGGCGGCTTCAGATTCATCCAGTCGCGCCCAGGCCCAGAGTAGCTGAGCGCGAATGCGCAGCAAAAATTCATGCATCGGCAACTGCTCAAGGTGCTGTTCGCGAACCAGCACAAAAGCCTTCTCCTGGGTTTCCCACGCGGCCTGTAAGAAGCCCTGCGCGAAGAGAATTTCACTTTGCTGGATAAGGCTCCACAAGGCGTAATGCCAGACATCATGGCGACGGGCCATCTGCTCAGTCTGCTGCATCAGGCTCAGAGAGTTGGTCAAAAGGCCTTTGCAGTGGAGGACTTCGCCGTGCACCGAGGTCGCCACAATACGGCTGTAGTAGTTGGCGAGCGGCAGTTCATCAAGCGCCACCATCGCCAGCCGCTCGGCTTCAACGGTATCGCCGTCGTTAATGGCGACCTGGGCGCGCAGGGCGTTAAAGTCCCCGTGCAGCGAGGCATCCATTTGTGTTGTCATCTCCTGCTCGGCGCGCGCGAGCAGAGTATTGACCTCGCTGTAGCGATGCTGGCTCTGCATCAGCCAGGCCTGCAACAGCACCAGGCGCGGGTTTTCCAGCAAACTTTCCCAGGGGAGCGCCTTGAGCGACGCTTCCAGCAGACCGAGTTCACTGTGGTTAAACAGCCCCCAGGCATGGTGGAGCAGGATATCGCGCAGCATGGTGCCGTCGCCTGCCGCCAGCGCGTGGTGGATGGCTTCGCTGGGGAAGCCCTGCGCCATCCAGCTTTCGGCAGCAGCCCGGTGGATCTCCGGCAGTTCCGTGGCCAGTTCCCACTGGCAGCGCTGACGCAGGAAGCTGCCAAACAGCGGATGGTAGCTAAACCATTCGCCGGAATCGTCCATACGTTGCAAAAACAGACCCTGTCGTTCGATCTCTTCCAGTCGCATCTGCCCGTTTTCTTCGCCGGTAACACGCACTATCAGCGCATCATTCATCGAGCGCAGCAGGGCGCTTTTCAGTAAGAACAGGCGCGTGGCGGCGTCAACGTTATCCAGCACTTCATCCACCAGATAGTCCGACAAGTGGCTGGCGTTAATCCCCGCCAGACGTCGTGCCGAATGGTGCGCGGGGCTGTGGTTCTGTCGAACGGAGAGGGCGATGAGCTGGAGGGCGGTGGCCCATCCGGCGACGTCGTCGCACAGGCGACCGCTTTCGGCGGCTTCAATAGGGGCGCTGAGACGACAGTCAAAGAACTGTTTTGCTTCCTGGTGGTTAAACGCCAGCTGGTGGCTGCCGATTTCAAGCAACTGCTCGCGGACGCGCAGATTGGCAATGCCGAGCTGTGGCAGGGTGCGTGACAGCACAATCAGCGTCAGGTTTTCTGGCTGATGGCGCAGGAAAAAACGCATCGCATCATGGATAACGGGATTGGTGATGAGATGATAATCATCGATTACCAGATAGAGCGCGCGCTGCCATTCCGCCAGTTCGATAAAGAGCTGGGCAAACAGAGAGGAGAGGCTGGCGTACTGGCGTTTTTGCGCCATCGCTTCGCTGCTCGCGCAGTGGCCACCCGTCGCCTGCTGGACAGCGGCAATAAAGTAGCTGGCAAATCTCTCCTGCTGGTTATCGCCTTCATCAAGAGAAAACCAGCCGACGTCGTTTTTACCTGACGCCCACTGAGAAATGAGCGTCGTTTTACCATAACCCGCAGGGCTTGTGATGAGCGCCAGACGAAAATTGTTCGCACCGGAGAGTTTCGCCAGCAGGCGATCGCGAACGACAGTATGGTCGAGGCGAACCGGACGACTTAATTTTGACGGGATCAGCATAATTATCACTTCACTGTGAGGAAAAAAGGGAAAACGATTTTTTTTGCGCTTCGTAATTAATAGCAATAAAGGTCGGATAAATTCGGAATTATTGCAAGTTATGTCCAGGTCTGACGATTGTGAATTTGCACTATGTCACATTTCTAATTTTCTTATGAATAAATAATCCACAGCCAGGAGGCCGCCGATACAGGGCGCGTGGGGCGCTACGGTCAGGATGGCGATAAATAAGCGTAAGAAAAATAAGGCTTCAATAACCTTATTTAGATACATTTTTACAATCAGCACAAATAGCAAAAATTATCGCTCTGGCAGTAAATAAATATTATTTTTTCAACGCAGTTTGTTGCGCAGATTAATTTATCCTGAAACGACATTTCATTGTTCTGACATTCCCGGGCGCTATCCTGATGCTTTGCAGCAGCAGAAGCAGGCATGCATGCACCGATTCATCGCTGGCAAAGGCTTGAATAATGTTTAAAAAAGCAGCTAACTTTAGGTGGCAGAGATCACATTTTTTGCTCATCCCTGCGACTCCTCCCCGTTGATTCCCTGGCAGGATGAGGACGTGGTTTAACGAGCCTGGCACACTAGCGCTAACGTTGTTTTCTTTAATTACAGGACCCGAATTCTCTATGTCAAAACCTACGTTTAACAAAGCGCAATTTGAGGCGGCCCTGACTCGCCAGTGGCAGCATTTTGGTCTGCATGCCGCACAAGAGATGACATCCCACCAGTGGTGGCAGGCGGTCAGCGGCGCACTGGCTGAACTGCTGGTTGCCCTGCCACAGGCAAAGCCTGCAAAGCAGCAGCGACACGTTAACTATATCTCCATGGAATTTTTGATTGGCCGCCTGACCGGCAACAACCTGTTGAACCTGGGCTGGTATCAGGAGGTGAGCGAGGTGCTACAGGCGCAGGGGCTGAACTTAAGCGACCTGCTGGAAGAAGAGACCGATCCGGCGCTGGGTAATGGCGGTTTAGGTCGTCTGGCTGCCTGCTTCCTTGATTCGATGGCGACCGTTGGCCAGTCCGCCACCGGATATGGACTCAACTATCAGTACGGTTTGTTCCGTCAGTCCTTTGAAGATGGCCAGCAGAAAGAGGCTCCGGATGACTGGCATCGCCGCACCTATCCGTGGTTTACCCATAACGCGCAACTGGATGTTCATGTCGGGATTGGCGGGAAAGTGACGAAAGAAGGGCACTGGGTGCCGGGTTTCACCCTTGTCGGCGAGGCCTGGGATCTGCCGGTGCTGGGTTATCGCAACAGCGTGGCGCAACCGCTACGCCTGTGGCAGGCCACCCATGCGCATCCGTTCGATCTGACCAGATTCAACGATGGCGATTTCCTGCGTGCCGAGCAACAGGGGATCGATGCCGAAAAACTGACCAAAGTGCTTTATCCGAACGACAACCACCAGGCTGGTAAAAAGCTGCGCCTGATGCAGCAGTATTTCCAGTGCGCCTGCTCTGTTGCCGATATTCTGCGTCGCCATCATCTGGCCGGGCGTAAGCTTGCAGATCTGGCGAAATATGAAGTTATCCAGCTGAATGACACCCACCCAACCATTGCTATTCCTGAGCTGCTACGCGTGTTGCTCGATGAGCATCAGCTGAGCTGGGATGAGGCATGGGCAATCACCAGCAAAACCTTCGCCTACACTAACCATACCCTGATGCCGGAAGCGCTGGAGTGCTGGGATGAAAAACTGGTGAAAGCGCTGCTGCCGCGCCATATGCAAATCATCAAACAAATTAACGACCGCTTTAAGCTGCTGGTGGAGAAAACCTGGCCGGGCGATGAGGCGGTGTGGGCGAAACTCGCCGTGGTGCATAACAAACAGGTGCGCATGGCGAACATGTGCGTGGTGGGCGGCTTTGCCGTCAATGGTGTTGCTGCGCTGCACTCAGACTTGGTGGTTAAAGACCTGTTCCCGGAATATAACCAGCTGTGGCCGGGTAAATTCCACAATGTGACCAACGGAATTACGCCACGTCGCTGGATTAAGCAGTGCAATCCGGCACTGGCGGCTCTGCTGGATAAATCGCTGAAAAAAGAATGGGCTAACGATCTGGATCAGCTTATTAATCTGGAGAAATTTGCCGACGATGCAAAATTCCGCGCGCAATACCGCGCTATCAAGCAGCAAAATAAAGATCTGCTCGCGCAATTTGTTAAAACCCGCACCGGGATTGAAATTAATCCGCATGCGATTTTTGATATTCAAATCAAACGCCTGCATGAATACAAACGTCAGCATCTGAACCTGCTGCATATTGTGGCGTTGTATCAGGAGATCCGTCAGGACCCGCAGGCCGACCGCGTGCCGCGCGTATTTCTGTTTGGCGCAAAGGCCGCGCCGGGCTATTACCTGGCGAAAAATATCATTTACGCCATTAACAAAGTCGCGCAGGTCATCAATAACGATCCGCAGGTGGGTGACAAACTGAAAGTGGTCTTCCTGCCGGACTACTGCGTGTCAGCCGCAGAACACCTGATTCCGGCCGCTGACGTCTCTGAACAAATTTCTACCGCCGGTAAAGAAGCGTCCGGCACCGGCAATATGAAGCTCGCTCTCAACGGCGCGCTGACGGTCGGCACCCTGGATGGGGCAAATGTTGAGATCGCAGAGCAGGTGGGGGATGAAAATATCTTTATCTTCGGCCACACCGTCGAAGAGGTCAAAGCCCTGAAGGCGAAAGGCTATGACCCGCTGAAATGGCGTAAAAAAGACAAGCAGCTGGATGCGGTGCTCAAGGAGCTGGAGAGCGGTAAATACAGCGACGGTGATAAGCATGCCTTTGATCAGATGCTGCACAGTATCGGCAAACAGGGTGGCGATCCTTATCTGGTGCTGGCCGATTTCGCGGCCTATGTTGAGGCGCAAAAACGTGTTGATGTGCTTTATCGTGATGAAGAGGCCTGGACCCGAGCCGCTATTTTAAACACTGCCCGTTGCGGTATGTTCAGCTCGGATCGCTCGATTCGTGATTACCAAACCCGTATCTGGCAGGCGAAGCGCTAAGGAAAAGCATGGTGAGCAAACGTCTTGAAAGCGCCGCACTGGCAGCGGGCATTAGCCCGGATTACATCAACGCACATGGCAAGCCACAGTCTATCGGCGCTGAAACCAAACGGCGTTTGCTGGAGGCCATGCATCAGGCGACGGCGACACCCATTGCGGTGACGCCGGTGCCGAATGTGTTGGTGTGTCCTCAGGGAAAGAGAAAATCGCTGCCTGTCGAAGGTAGCGGTAAGTTCGACTGGCACATTACGACCGAACAAGGGCTGCAGCTGCGCGGGCAGGTTGAAGCAGGGAAGAACCTAACCCTGCCGGCAAAAATACCCCAGGGCTACCACCAGCTGACCCTGAGTCAGGGGGAGTTGCGCTGGCACTGCCGGCTGATTGTAACGCCCGGGCGCTGCTATGAGCCTCAGGCATTGCTGGCAGGGCAAAAACTGTGGGGCGCCTGCGTCCAGCTTTATACCCTGCGTTCAGAAAAAAACTGGGGTATTGGTGATTTCGGTGACCTGAAAGCAATGCTGGCGGATGTGGCAAAGCGCGGGGGCGCATTTATCGGTCTGAACCCGATCCATGCGCTTTACCCGGCGAACCCGGAGAGCGCCAGTCCGTACAGCCCCTCCTCCCGCCGCTGGCTGAACGTGATTTATATCGACGTCAGTGCCGTGGAGGATTTTCGCAACAGTAAAGAGGCGCAGGCCTGGTGGGCGCTGCCGACGACGCAGCAATCGCTGGCATTGGCACGTGATGCGGAGTTTGTTGATTACTCAACGGTCACCGCACTTAAGCTTGCGGCGTTGCATCTGGCCTGGAAGCAGTTTTCCAGTCGCAAAGCCGATGATGAAGCGCGCAACGCATTTAATACCTTTGTAAACCAGCAGGGGGAGAGCCTCTACTGGCAGGCGGCGTTTGATGCGCTTCACGCAAGGCAGGTGCAGGAAGATGCGCTGCGCTGGGGCTGGCCGGTATGGCCGGAAGGTTATCGCTCAACGGGCAGTCCACAGGTCGCCGCATTTTGCTCAGAGCATGCTGATGAGGTTAATTTTTATCTCTGGCTGCAATGGCTTGCCTGGGCGCAGTTTGCCGATTGCTGGCAGGCCAGTCAGGGCTTCTCCATGCCCATTGGACTGTATCGCGATTTGGCGGTGGGCGTTGCGGAGGGCGGCGCTGAGACCTGGTGCGATCGCGAGTTGTACTGCCTGAAAGCGTCGGTGGGCGCGCCGCCGGATATTCTCGGCCCGCTGGGGCAGAACTGGGGCCTGCCGCCGATGGACCCGCATGTTATGGCGGCCCGCGCTTATGAGCCCTTTATCGATCTGCTGCGCGCCAACATGAAAAACTGCGGTGCGCTGCGTATTGATCATGTGATGTCGATGCTGCGCTTGTGGTGGATCCCCTACGGTGAGACCGCGGATCACGGAGCTTATGTGCAATATCCGGTTGATGACCTGCTGGCGATCCTCGCGCTGGAAAGCCAGCGCCACCAGTGCATGGTGATTGGCGAAGATCTTGGGACCGTGCCCGTGGAGATTGTCGGCAAACTGCGCGACAGCGGTGTTTACTCCTACAAGGTGTTCTATTTCGAAAGCGATCATGAGAAGAATTTCCGTGCGCCGAAAGCGTATCCGCAACAGTCCATGGCAGTGGCCACAACCCATGATTTGCCAACGCTGCGCGGCTACTGGGAAAGCGGGGATCTGACGCTGGGTAAAACCCTCGGTCTCTACCCGGATGAGAAGGTGCTGCGCGGATTGTTCCAGGATCGTGAACTGGCGAAACAAGGGCTGCTGTCGGCGCTGCACGCCCGGGGCTGCCTGCCGAAAAAAATCGGCCATCATGCGTCGCGGTTATCGATGACATCGGTCTTAAATCGCGGAATGCAGCGCTATATTGCCGACAGTAACAGCGCTCTGCTCGGCTTGCAGCCAGAAGACTGGCTGAATATGGCAACGCCGGTGAATATTCCCGGCACCAGCTATCAGTATAAAAACTGGCGGCGCAAGCTCTCCACCTCTCTTGAAGCGATGTTTAGTGATGAGAGTGTGAACAAGCTGATTAAGGATCTGGATAAGCGCAGAAGAGCGGCCGGTAAGAAGACCTGAAAACAAAGAACCCACCAGACGGTGGGTTCAGATTGCTGACGAACCCCACGTTTTTCGTGGGGTTTTGTTTTTGTAGCGACCGCAGGGAGCCTGTACATAAAATTGTGTAATTGCCTGATTTTGATATGTTCAATCCAACATCAAAAGCAGGTTAATTTATGGA